>JAEWCA010000167.1 GCA_023390875.1 Actinomycetes bacterium | reverse complement strand
TCAAGGACGCCCCACCGGCGCAGCTGCTGCACGGCATCCGCACCGTCGCCTCCGGCGCCGCGCTGCTCGCGCCCGAGGTGACGCGGCAGCTCGTCGGGCGGTTCGCGAGCCGCATCGCCCCGCCGGGCGCCACGACCGACGACGACGCCCTGACGGCGCGCGAGCTCGAGGTGCTGCGCCTCGTCGCCGCGGGCCTGTCGAACGGGGAGATCGCCGCCGAGCTCGTCATCAGCCACGAGACGGTCAAGACCCACGTGTCGCGCATCCTCACCAAGCTCGACCTGCGCGACCGGGTGCAGGCCGTGGTGTACGCGTACCGCCGAGGGCTCGTGGCGTGACCGCTGCCAGGCGGGCGACGTCGCACCCGCCTGGCTGCGTCGCTCGCTCGCAGCCCTGGCTGTCGCCTGGTCGGTCACGCTCGTCCCCGCCGGCTGGTTCGACGACGACGCGCTGACCGCGGTCGGCTCGACGGTGTACTCGGTCGGGTACCTCGGCCTGCTCGTGCTCGGCGTGGCGCGGCTGCGGTCGTCGTCCTACCGGCGGCCGCCGCACCCCGGCCCGAGCGGACCCAGCTCCGCGGTCACCGCGGCCGCGTAGGCGCGGTACCCCTGGGCGGTCGGGTGGAACGCCGCCGGGTCGGTGGGTCCCAAGATCCACGCGTCCGGCGAGTTCGCACCGTGGCCGTCGAACCGCCGGCGCACGTCGACGTACTCGAAGCCGGCGCGGGCGGCCGCCGCGGCGATCACCGTGTCGAGCGTGTCCGCGGCCGCGTTGAGGGCGGAGAGCTCGGCGGGGGAGGCCGCGAGGTACGTGCCGTACTCGGGCGAGAAGAGGTGCGGGTACCCGGTCACGACGACGCGTGCGTCCGGCGCCGCCGCGGCGACCTGCGCGTACAGCGCGTCGAGGAGGGCCGGCAGCTGGGTCGTCGTGCGGCCGTCGACGAGCGCGAGCGCGCCCGCGCACTGGACGTCCGTGCCGCCGAGGCAGGCGGTGACGGCGGTCGACCAGCCGATGTCGTTGCCGCCGACGGTCAGCGTCACGAGGTCGGTCCCGGTATCCAGGGCGCTGAGCTGGCCGCCCGTGACGAGCGACGTGGTGGTCGCGCCCGCGCACGCGACGAAGTCGTCGAGCCGCAGGCGGTGGCGACCGTCGAGCAGCTCCGGGTACGCGCCCTGGGAGCGGCCGCAGTCGGCGTAGGGCGGCACGCCGTACCCCGACGCGTACGAGTCGCCGAGCGCGTCGTACACGACGCGGGGCGCCCGGCCCGCCGGCGCTGCGTCCGCCGAGGGAGGCGAGATCGCCGGCGCGGCCGAGGTCGCAGGTCCAGCAGCGCCGCCGACGAGCCCGACGGCGGCCACCGTCGTGAGGAGAGCGGACCTCGCCGTCCGCAGCAGGCGCCTCATACCCGCGACGGTAACCGCGACGCGCGACGTCCGCCGGTCGACGTCCTGGGGCCTGGCCGTGCGGCTCAGCGCGTGAGCACGAGCTGCATCCCCGTCTGGCCGACGCCGAACGCGCGGAACCCCGCCTGCTCGTACAGGCGCTGCCCGGCGTCGTCGGCGGCGAGCGTCACGTACGGCTCCCCGGGGGCGCGGCGGCGGACGTCAGCCAGGAGGTGGTCGAGGACCGCGCGGCCGACGCCCCGGCGCTGGTGGCCGGGGTCGGTCACCATGTCGGCGACGACGAAGTACCAGCCGCCGTCACCGACGACGCGCCCCATGGCGACCGTGCCGCCGCCGGGACCGGTGACATGGCAGACCGACCAGCTCCCCGCAGCGCGACCTCCGCCTGCGGCGCGGTCTTGGGGTGCAGCCCGGCGACCTGTCGCAGGCGAGGTAGTCGTCGACCGCCCGACGACATGCTGGCGGTCGAGGGCGCCGAGCTGGGCGGCTACCGGTACGAGATCACCAGGGAGCAGTGGGAGCAGCGGCACCGGGCGGCGTGACCGTCCGGAACGGGTCGGCGGCGGCGACCAGCTCGACCGGGACCTCCGGCACGAGCTCCGCGAGCCAGCGACCGAGCTCGGCCATGCCCTCCTGCTCCGACGGCACGTGCCCGACCACGACGACACCGGCGCACAGGCCCGCGGTGACGGCGTCGGCGGCGTACTCGCCGGTCTCCCACTCGTGGCCCTCGCCGACGACGAGCACGTCCACGTCCGGTCGCGCGAGCACGCGCCGGTTCCGTCCGAACCCCTGGAACCCCGGTTGCAGCGCGACGACGGACACCGCCGCGTCGGGGTCGCCGACGTAGCGCAGCGCCCGCGCGCCCAGCGCCTCCCCGACGTGCTCGGCCAGCGCACCGAGCGTCGTCCGCGGCAGGTCGTAGACGCCCGGGTCGCCCGCGCGCTCGTCGTCCAGCCAGCCGAGCGCCCGTGCCGTCCCGGTGAGGATGCCGTCGGGCTGCCGGTCGTGCCACGCGTCGTGCTGGTGCAGCACCACCAGCCCGTGCTCGGCGACGAACGCCGACTTCGCGGCGAACACCGGGTCGGCCTCGTCGGCGAGGACCGCGTCCGACGCGCCGTGGTGGTCGAAGTAGAGCGGCTCGTGCGTGACGACGAGGTCGAGACCCCGCTCCGCGGCTCGGCGCAGCACGTCGAGCGTCGCCATCACCGTCACGGCGATCCCCCTGATCGGCGCGTCCGGGTCGCCGGCGAGGAAGCCGTCGACCGTCGTGGCCCGCGGCGGCACCCCCACGTGCGCCGCGATCCGCCCCGCCACCTGCCCCGCCGTCACCGTCACGGGCGTCACCCTAACGACCGCGTCACGACGCGCACCCGACCGCGGGGGACACTGGTGGCAGCACATCGTCGGTCGAGCGAGGAGTCAGCCGTGCCCCAGGGAACCGTCCGTTGGTTCGACGCCGAGCGGGGCTTCGGCTTCGTCGCCCTCGAGGGCGACGCCGAGGACCTGTTCGTGCACGTGTCGGAGATCGTCGACGACGACGGGCCGCGGCTGCTCCGCGAGGGCCAGGAGGTCGAGTTCGAGGTCGGCCAGGGGGACCGTGGACCGCAGGCGCGCCGCGTCCGGGTCACGGGCGACCACGCCGCCGGTGCCGCCCTGGGCGTGCTGGGCACCGTCGCCTGGTACGAGCCGGGCAAGGGGTACGGCTTCGTGACCCCGGACGGCGGCGGCGCCGAGATCTTCGTGCACAGCTCCGCGATCGTGGGTGGTGGCGTGGTCTCGGAGGGGCAGCGGGTCGCGTTCCTCGTGGTGGACGGCGAGAAGGGACCGCAGGCCGACCACGTCCTGCCGCTCGCGGGCCAGGCCGCCGGACCGGCGGTCGCGTCCGACGGCGCGGACGGCACGGTGTCCTGGTACGACGCGGACAAGGGCTTCGGGTTCGTGACCCCCGAGTCCGGCGGCGAGGACGTCTTCGTCCACGTCCGGGCCCTGGCCCGGGGGCTGGACGGGCTGGTCGAGGGCGACCGCGTGACGTTCGACGTCATCGAGAGCGAGAAGGGCCCGCAGGCCCGCGACGTCGACCTCGTCGGCGGCTTCTCGCGGCGCGGTGCGCCCGCCCCGGGTCGTGGTCGGAGCGCCCCGCGGGGGCACGGCAGCTCGGCACGCGCGGGCGAGGGCGTCGTCGCGCGGTACGACGCCGACCGCGGGTTCGGCTTCATCACCCCGGACGCGGGCGGCGCCGACCTGTTCGTGCACGTGCCGGTCGTGCGCGGTGACGAGGTGCTGCTCGAGGGCGACCGGGTCCGCTTCAGGGTGCGGCAGAGCGACCGAGGACCGCAGGCGGACGACGTCGAGCTGCTGTGACGGAGCGTCGGCGCCGTCGAGCGTGCTGACCTGCCGCCCTTCGGCGACGGCGCGCCGGTCGACCCGGGCGGCCCGGGAGGCTCACGAGCTCCCGGACCGCCCGGCGGGTCAGCGACCCATGATCGCGTCGATGATCCCCTGCTGCGTCACGGTCGCGGAGCGCCGGTCGAACAGCGCGAACCCGTACTGGCCGTTGAACCCGTTGTCCCAGTAGGCGGTGGCCGCGCCGTACTTCGCCGCGGTGGCGACGAGCGTGCGCGCGTAGTCGGCCCGGTACCGGTTGTTCGTCGCGTCGAAGGCCGTCTTGTCGATCGAGCCGTACTCGCCGACGAACACCGGGTACCCCTGGACGGCGAACGTGTCGTGCATCTTCTTCAGCTGGGCGTCCAGGTAGTCCTGCTGGCCCCACGTGGCCCGCTTCGACGGGTCGGTCGCGGCCGGGCCCCACTGCGTGACGGCGCCGCTCTCCGTCCCGGTGAAGTCCCACGGGTCGTAGTAGTGCACCGAGATCATGATCCGCTTCTGGGTGCTCGGGATCGACGCCGACCGGTACTGGTCGGTCGGCACGACGAACCCGTAGCTCCCCGCGGTGTAGTCGATGTTGGTGTTCCAGCCGGGCACGAGCAGCCACCGCGACGTGTTGTTGCCGCCCGTGCGGCGCACCGTGTCGACGAAGATCTGGTTGTACGCGTTGATGTTGGAGTAGCACGGCTGCGTCGGGTTCCCGTACTGCCCGTCGAACTCCTCGTTCATGGACTCGAGCACCAGGCGTCCGCCGTAGCCCTGGAACTTCGACGCCACCTGCTGCCAGACCTTCTGGTACTTGTCCTTGATCGCGGTCTGGGACGACGCGTCGCAGATCAGCCACGCGCCGCTGACGGACTTGTAGCCGTCGCCGTGCATGTTGACGACGACGTACAGCCCCCGGTCGTAGGCCAGGTCGACGACCTCCTGGATGCGGCTCAGCCACGCGGGGTCGACGGTGTAGTCCGGTGCGGACCCGATCTTGCCGAGGTAGGAGACGGGGATGCGGATCGTGGAGAAGCCGGCGGCCTTGACCCGGTCGAGGAGCGCCCCGGTCACGACCGGGTTGCCCCATGCCGTCTCGCCGGGGACGCCGTTGACGCTGGCCTCGAGCTGGTTGCCGAGGTTCCAGCCCTTGCCCATGCCGGCGACGAGCTGGGCGGCGTCGCCCGTGATCGGGCCCGTGGTCGGGGTCGGTGTGGGCGTCGGGGTCGTGGTCGGGCGCGGTGTCGTGGTGGGCGTGGCCGTCGGGGAGGTCGTCGGCGAGCTGGTCGGGGTGGTCGGGGCGCCCGTGCACGTCACGCCGTTGAGCATGAACGCGCTCGGCGCCGGGTTGGACCCGGAGTAGGAGCCGTTGAACCCGAACGAGGTCGTGCCGTTCGTGGCGAGCGTCCCGTTCCAGCCGGCGTTGTGCACCGTCACCGTGGCGCCGGACTGCGTGACGGAGCCGTTCCAGAGCTGCGTGACGCTCTGGCCCGCGGCGAACGAGAAGCGCAGGTCCCAGCTCGTGACGGGGTCGCCCAGGTTGGTGACCTGCACGTCCGCGCCGAAGCCGCTCTGCCACTGGTTGGTCACCTTGTAGTCGACGCGGCAGCCGGCGGCGGCGCTGGCCTGGTCGGTGGCGACGATCGAGCCGGTGACGGCGACCAGGGCCGCGGCGGCGACGGTGAGGACCTTGCGGAGTGCGTGCACGCGAGGGATCCCTCTCAGGAGCGGCGACGTCCAGGGCGCGGGTGCCCTGGCGGGGGACCGGCACAGCCCAGCAGAGGGCGGCGTGCGGCGCTGCCGTCGAAACGCTTCACACGTCCCGGGCGCGGGCACCCGGCGGGATCGTCGGCCCCGCCGAGCGCAGCGCGTCGACCGCGAACCCCGCCGCCGCCTTGTACCCGGCCATGAACGCGTCGCGCTCGGCCCGCGGGACGACGTCGTCGATGTCGTCGAACCGGCCGCCGCACCGCTCGTCGACCAGGTCGAGCAGGCCGAACGGTCCCGCCCCGCGGTTGCGCAGGACGAGTTCGGACAGCGGGCCGCACAGCTGCGCGTCGACGGCGCCGAGCGCGTCCGCGGTCACGCCGTGGCGGACCATCGCGGCGCCCAGCACGCGGGCGTCCACGACGGCCTGGCTCGCCCCGTTCGACCCCGTCGGGTACATGGCGTGCGCAGCGTCGCCGATCAGCAGCACCGGCCCGTCCTGCCAGGTCGGCACGGGGTCGCGGTCGATCATCGGGTTCTCGTAGGCCACCTCGCTGCGGCGCAGCAGGTCCGGCACGTCGAGCCAGTCGTACGTCCAGTCGTCGAAGTGGTGCGCGAACTCCGCGACGTCCACCTGCCGGAACCACCCGGTGCCGCGCCACCCCTCGGCGGCGTCCACCGTGCGCTCGGCGATCCAGTTGACCGTCGCCAGGCCGGTGCGCGGGTCGGCGGACGAGATCGGGTAGACGACGACACGCGTGCGGGCCGAACCCACGCCCACGAACGACGCGCCGGTGCGGATCGGCGCCGCCTGCGTCGTGCCGCGCCACATGATCGTGCCGCCCCAGTGGATCGGCGGCTGGTCGGGGTGCATCTGCGCCCGCACCGCCGAGTGGATGCCGTCGGCCCCGATCAGCAGGGTGCCGCGCTCCTGCCACGCGCTCCCGTCGGCGCGCAGCCCGGTCGCGGTCACCGCACCGTCCGCGTCGACCGCGTAGCCGGTGACGCGGTGACCGAGCCGGACGGCGTCCGCACCGGCCCGTTCCCGGAGCGTGTCGGCGAGCAGCAGCTGGAGCCGGCCGCGGTGCAGGGCGTCCTGCGGCCAGGGGTAGCCGGCGGACAGGCCGCGCGGCTCGCGGTAGATGTCGCGGCCGTTGCGACCGACGAGCGCCCACTCACGGGTCGCGACGCCGATGCGGTCGAGCTGGTCGGCGCCGATGCCCAGGTCGCCGAGCTCGCGCACCGCGTTCGGCTGGAGGTTGATCCCCACCCCGAGCGGCGCGAGCTCCCGCGCGCTCTCGAGCACGGTGAACCCCACCGCGATCTGGTGCAGCGTGAGCGCCGCGGCGAGGCCTCCGATGCCGCCGCCGGCGATCAGCACGTGCGGCGCGGTCATGCCTGAGGTCCTCGTCCCACGCTGTAGAGGTCGACCTGCACGGTGCTCGCGTCGCGTGCGCCGGTGCCGACGAAGACCATGCGGTTGAGCCACCGGTAGTCGGGGTGGCCGCTCTCGAGGCGTGCCGTCGACAGCATCGAGTACGACTCGGGCGAGGTCGGGGCGCCCGACGCGAGCCGCGCCATCACCTCGGGCGGCCCGTGCCGGAACCCCTGGTTGACGATCTCGACGAGCGCGCCGTCGTCGGTGCGGAACGCGTAGCGCGCGTCGAGCTCGGCCACGCCGTCGTGCACGACGGACTGCCAGTCGGCGCCGACGCCGAGGATGGTGCCGCTGACCGGCCGGTCACGCGTCCGCCGAGGATCGGGACGATGCGCCGCTCCCCGAAGCGGCCGAGCCCGAGGTCCATCATCGGTGCGAGCTGGACCTCGAGCGTGCAGAACGGTTGCAGGGCGGGCGGCGGCAGTGCCGGCACGGCGTTCCCTCCTCAGGGGTGCGGTCGGCGACGCGGGCCCGCCCGTGCCGGCACCACGTGCGCGGTCGGATGACGGGTCGGCCGGGCAGGCGCGCACGCGGCTTCCGGGACACGATGGGCCGGTGGCGCACGTCAGACGGTTCGACCACGTCGGCATCACGGTCGCGGACCTCGACCGGGTGACGGAGTTCTTCGTCGCGCTCGGGCTGGAGGTCGACGGCCGGACGTTCGTCGAGGGCGAGTTCATCGACGTCGTCACCGGCATCCCGGGCTCGCGCACGGAGATCGTCATGCTCACGCCTCCCGGCGGAGGCACCCAGGTGGAGCTGTCGAGCTTCGTCCGGCCGGAGGCGGTGCCGGCCGACCCGTCCGCGATGGCGAACTGGCTCGGGCTGCGCAGCGTCGCGTTCGAGGTCGAGGACGTGCGGGCGGCCGTCGACCGGGTCGCCGAGGACGGCTACGGCCTCGTCGGCGGGATCGGCGACCACGAGGGCGTCTGGCGCATGGCGTACGTCCGCGGGCCCGAGGGCATCATCGTGGCGCTCGCTGAGCGCATCGGCTGAGCGCATCGGCTGAGCGGGACAGCTGAGCGCATCGGCTGAGCGGGACGGCTGACCGGGCCGACGTCGACGCGCCCGGTCCGTCAGCTCGGGCGCCGGACCGCGTGGCGCACGTAGACGACGCCGTTCGCGAACCGCCGGTGGTCGAGCAGCTCCAGGTCGAGCCGGACGCCCCGCGGCAGCGCCGGCTTCCCGCCGCCCACGACCACCGGGCACAGGAGCAGCACGCACTCGTCGACGAGGCCGTGCCGGATCGCCTCGGCACCGAGCGTCGCACCACCCACGCTCAGGTCCGCGTCCGACTCGTCCTTGAGGCGACGGACCGCCTCGGGGTCGAACCGCCGCTCGATCCTGGTGCGGGCGGTCGACACCGTGTCGAGCGTCGTCGAGTAGACGACCTTGTCGGCGTCGCGCCAGATGTCCGCGTACTCCCGGACCACCGCGGGCTCGTCCGTCAGCCAGTCGTCGTCCTCCCAGACGCGCATGGTCTCGTACATGCGCCGGCCGTACAGCGATGTGCCGATCTGCCGCTCGTGCGCGTTCCAGAACGCGTGCACCTCCTCGTCGGGGACCGACCAGTCGAACGCGCCGCTCTCGTCCTCCAGGTACCCGTCGAGCGAGGTGTTCGCCGCGTAGACCAGCTTGCCCATGTGCTCCTCCGGCAGGACGGGGACTCCAGGCTGGCAGCGGCACGCAGGCGACGGCAAGGGACCGCGCGTCCCGTCGAGCCGGCCGGGACGCGCGGTGCCTGCGTCATCGGCCCGTCAGGCGCCCGTGCACGTGAGCGACGGCGTGGGCGGCGTGCCGCTGCCGATCAGGCCGAACGTCGTGGAGCCGCCGGCCGCCAGCCTGCTGTTCCACGCGACGCCCTGGACCGTGACCGCACCGGCCTGCGACGACAGCGTGCCGTTCCACACCTGGTCGACCCGTTCGCCGGACGTCTGCCACCGCACGCTCCACGACGTCGTCACCGTGCGGGCCTGCACCGTGACCTCGGCCTGGAAGCCGCCCTGCCACGCGCTCACGGTGCGGAAGGTCGCGGTGCACGCGGAGGTCCCGCCGGTCGACGTCGGGGTGGGCGTGGGCGTCGGCGTGGGCGTGGGCGTGGGCGTGGGTGTCACGGTCGGCGTGGGGGTCGGCGTCGGCGTGGGCGTCGAGGTGTCGCCGCCCGACGTCGTGTACGAGACGACCGTGCGCGGCGCCGAGCACTTGCCGCCGCAGCTCGCGGGCAGCGAGAACGAGTACTCACGACCGCCGAACAGGTATGCGCCGGTGACGTCCTTGACCCGGATCCGGTAGTCGGTGCCGCCCGCCGTGGTCGGCTTGACCAGGTACGACTGCCCCATGTCGGTGTTCATCGGGGTCGTCGCCCACGCGCCGTCGGTGAAGTGCTCGACGCCGTGGATGCCGTTGGGCAGGTGGTTGATCGACACCCCGCCCCACCACTTCTCCGAGCCCTGGATGAAGCCGATCTCGATGTCGCCGGTGTAGCTCGGCGCCTTGATGAACTCCCACGTCACATGGCGGTTGCCCCAGTGGTTCGGCTCGAGGTCGCCGACCGCGGCGCCGTCCTTGACGAAGCGGTTGATGGCCGCGTGCGCGAGGTCGAGGTGGTACGGGTCGTCACGGCACCACGCGTTGGGGTCGCCGCAGCTGTCGGCGACGAGCATGTCGAGCGTCGCGCCGTTGTACTTGTCCGCGACCCACGACCCGTTGCGGCAGAACGCCTGCCCGGCGGCGCCGTCGTTGAGGCCCGTGCAGTAGTCGCCGATCGACACCCGCACCCACCGGCCGCAGTTGCGGCCGTTGTCCCACATGCCGGTCTTGGCGTCACCGGCGGCCAGGGGCCGGGAGTACATCGTGTAGTCGCGCGGCGTGTTGAACACGTTGAGCGCGATCCAGTTCTGCGTCTCGAGCTGGTCCTGCGGCAGGCCGCAGCCGCCGTACGGCGAGCCGAGGTTGTCGAACCACGTCGCGTTGCCGGTCACCGGCTGGGGCTCGCCGCCGGGGTTGACGGCCTCGGCCGGCGCCTGTGCCGCGACGAGCCAGGCGCCTGCCAGCAGAACGGCGAGCGCGCGGCTCCACGAACGGACATTCCTGAGCCTGGCCATGACGAGTCCTCCCGGTGCGCGACGGTCGCACCGACTGTGCCCTCCCGTGCCGCGCGTGTCGGCCCCAACGGAGCGTCGTGCGCACGGCGAATCGTTTACGTCGGGGGTCGCCCCGGTCGGACCGGTCCGGCCGGCTCTTCGACAGGCTCCCGCGACCCCTGCATGATGGGCCCGTGCCGCTGGACCGCCTCCCCGTCGTCGAGGAGGTCCCGTGGCTCGTCGGGTGACGATCACCGACGTCGCGCGGACCGCGGGCGTGTCGGTGGCGACGGTGTCGAAGGTGCTCAACGGCCGCGACGGCGTCGCCGAGGCGACCTCGGCCCACGTCCTGCGCGTGATCGAGGAGCTCGGGTACGAGTCCAGCCTCGTCGCACGCGGGATGCGCTCGCGACGCACCCATGTCATCGGGGTCCTCGCCGGGGAGTTCGAGCCGTTCTCGTCGGAGATCTTCAAGGGCGCCGCGGCGGCTCTCGGCGACTCCGGGTACGAGCTCCTGGCCTACACGAGCGGTGTCCGCGGCGGTGGGTCGGGGTGGGAGCGACGTTTCCTGTCCCGGCTGAGCGGCACCCTGATCGACGGCGCCGTGCTGGTCACGCCCTCGGCCGCGCCGGTCGACGTCGACGTCCCGGTCGTCTCGATCGACCCGGCCGCGGGCCCGTCCGGGCAGCCCGGCGTCGACTCGGACAGCCTGGGCGGCGCGACGCTCGCCACCGAGCACCTGCTCGGGCTCGGCCACCGGCGGATCGGCTTCATCGGCGGCCGGCCCGACCTCTATCACTGGTCGCGCGTGCGCGAGCAGGGCTTCCGGACGGCGATGGCCGCGGCGGGCGTGGCGGTCGACGAGACGCTCCTGCTGACGGACGACTACCGCCGCGGCTCCACCGTGGCCGCGCTGCGGGCGCTGCTGTCCCGGGCGGACCGTCCCACGGCGATCTTCGCCGCGTACGACGTGTCGGCGATCGCCGCCGTCGAGGTCGCGCGCGACCTCGGCCTGCGCGTCCCGGAGGACCTCTCGGTCGTCGGGTTCGGCGACATCCCGGAGTCCGCGCAGACCGATCCGCCGCTGACCACGGTGAGCCAGTCGATCCAGCAGATGGGAGCGGCCGCGGTCCGGCTGCTGACCCGGATGCTCGACGGGCCGGACGTCGACGAGCCGCGCGTGCGGCTGCCCACGTCCCTCGTGCTCCGCCGGTCGACCGCGGAACCGCGCTGACCCGCGCATGCGTGCGATGGGACGGACCCCGCGGTCGGGCGACGACCTGCGCCGGCGCTTCGACGACGCCGCGCGCGAGCTGGGCTCGGTGCTCGACGAGGAGC
>JAEWCA010000076.1 GCA_023390875.1 Actinomycetes bacterium | reverse complement strand
CGACCAGCCGGCGCGGTCGAAGATATATAAGAGCCCGGCGGCGTCGGGGGACGTGACCCGCACGCGCGGGCGGGCGAGGCGGGCGAGGTCGGCGAGGGACGACGCGTGCACGAGACGGCCGCGGGCGATGATCACGACGTCGTCGACGGTCTGCTCGACCTCGGACAGCACGTGGCTCGACACGAGCACCGTGCGGCCCTCGGCGGCGAGCGCGCGGAGCAGGACGCGCAGCCAGCGGATGCCCTCGGGGTCGAGGCCGTTGGCCGGCTCGTCGAGCAGGAGCACCGGCGGGTCGCCCAGGAGCGTCGTGGCGAGGCCGAGGCGCTGGCGCATGCCGAGCGAGAAGCCGCCGACCCGGCGGTCGGCCACCCCCTCGAGCCCGACGAGCCGCAGCACCTCGGACGCCCGCGAGTCCGGGACGCCGACCTGCGGCGCGTACACGCGCAGGTGGTCGAGCGCCGACCTGCCCGGGTGGAAGCTGGCGGCCTCGAGCGCGGCGCCGACGGTCCGGCCGGGGCGGTCGAGCTGGTCGTACCTGCGGCCGCCGATCGTCGCGGTGCCCGACGTGGGCCGGACCAGCCCGAGGAGCATGCGCAGGGTGGTCGTCTTCCCGGCGCCGTTCGGACCGAGGAAGCCGGTCACGCGACCGGGGCCCACCTCGAACGAGAGGTCGTCGACGGCGTGCACCGCGCCGAACGACTTGGAGAGGCGGTCCACGCGGATCGTGCGGTCGTCCGGGGTCGGTGGCATGCGCACACCCTACTGTTCTATTCGGGCTAGAACAATGGGGTCCTGTCGGCGCGGCCCGACCCGAGCGGCGCGCCCGCCGGCAGCGTCACGCGCATCGTGCACCCCGGCTCGACGTCGGCGACCTCGATCCGACCGCCGTGCAGCTCCACGGCCCACCGCACGATCGCGAGCCCCAGACCCGTCCCACCCGTCGAGCCCTGGCCCGTGATCGCCGGCGTGTTCCCGCGCACGAACCGCTCGAACACGTGCGGGCGCTGCTCGGGCGCGATGCCCGGGCCGTGGTCGACCACGTCGATCCGCACCTCGCCCGCCACGCGCGACGCCTCGAGCCGCACCTCGTCGTCCGGCGGGGAGTGCCGCACCGCGTTGTGCAGCAGGTTGGCCACCACCTGGTGCAGCCGCTCGGGGTCCGCCGGGACGGTCAGGTCCGGCGGCGTCACGACCACCGGGAAGTGCAGCCGCTTGCTCGCACCGACCAGCGCCGCGCCGTCCGCCGCCTCGTGCAGGAACTCCTCGAGCCGCACGTCGCTGATCTCGAGCGGGACGTCGCCCGCCTCGAGCCGGGACAGGTCCAGCAGGTACGTCACGAGCCGCCCCAGCCGCTCGGTCTGCGCGAGCGCGGCCTGCATCGTGGTCGGGTCCGCGTCCGAGACGCCGTCGACGATGTTCTCGAGCTGCGCCTGCAACGCCGTGACCGGGGTGCGCAGCTCGTGGGACACGTTCGCGATGAGCTCGCGACGGAACGAGTCGGCCTGCTCGAGGTCGTCGGCCATCGTGTTGAACGCGTCCGCGAGCTGACCGACCTCGTCGGCGCTCGACGCCGTCACGCGTCGCGTGTAGTCCCCGGCCGCCATCCAGCGCGCCGCCTGCGTCATCTCCCGCAGCGGCGACGTCATGCCGCGCGCCAGGACCTGCGTCACGACGAGCGACGCCGCGATGGCCAGCGGCAGCGTGCGGCTCGGCCCGAGGTGCCGCGACAGCCCCACCCACGTGACGAACGACGCCAGCGTGACGCTCGCCGCGACCAGGATGCCGAGCTTGATCTTGATCGAGCGGAACCGGTCGAGCGGCCGGACGTCGGGCAGCCGGGAGCGCCCCGCCACGCCCCGCACGTGCCGAGGGGCGTTCACGCGTCCTCGGGCTCCTGCCCGCCGCCGCCCGCGGGCTCGAACGCGTAGCCGACACCGTGCACGGTCCGGATGAGGTCCGGGCCGAGCTTGCGACGCAGGGCCTTCACGTGCGAGTCGACCGTGCGGGTGCCGCTCGCGTCGACCCAGTCCCACACCTCGGCCAGCAGGCGCTCGCGCGTCAGCACCGTGCGCGGCGACCCGGCCAGCGCGAGCAGCAGGTCGAACTCCGTGGGGGTCAGGTGCACCTCGGCGTCGCCGCGCAGCACGCGCCGCTGCGCGCGGTCCACCGTGACGTCGCCGATCACCAGCGGCGGGTCGGGCGTCGCCGCCTGGGCGAGCTCGGCCGCGCGCGCAGCCCGCTCCGTCCGCCGCAGCAGCGCCTTCGTCCGGGCCACCAGCTCGCGCATCGAGAACGGCTTCGTCATGTAGTCGTCGGCGCCGACCCCCAGCCCGATGAGCATGTCGGTCTCGTCGTCCCGCGCGGTCAGCATGAGGACCGGCACCGGGCGCTCGGCCTGGATGCGGCGGCACACCTCGAGACCGTCGATGCCGGGCAGCATCACGTCCAGCACGACGACGTCGGGATGCAGCCGAGCCGCGGCCGCCACGCCGGTGAGGCCGTCGCCGGCCGCCTCGACGCGCCAGCCCTCCGCGGAGAACCGGTGGGCGATGGCCTGCGCGATGGCGGGCTCGTCCTCGACGACGAGCACCGTCGTCGCCGTGCCTCCCGCGCCGCTGCTGTTCGTCATGGGGTCAGCGTGGCACAGCGCACCCCCGACGACCTGGGAAGGCGTGCACGACTCGTGGGGGTCCCGTGCAGGCCGACCGTCGCCCTCACCGCTCGCGAGCGGCCGACGCCTCGTATGATGTCGCCACGATGAGCAGCTCAAGTAGCTGCCGGCCCCCCGGCCGGGCGTGCGCGCCCCACCGGGACAGTGCCGGCCCCTCGATGATCCTGTCCGCTGCACCGCTGCCCACCCGCCGGCCCGGTGGTGACTCATGACCGACTGGTTGTTCGTCGGTCTCGGAGTGCTCCTCACGGTCGGCACCGCGGTGTTCGTCGCGAGCGAGTTCTCCCTGGTCACGTTGGACCCGGGCGTCGTCCAGAAGCAGCTGCGCCCCGGCGACCGTCGCGGCCAGTCCGTGCTCGCGGCCCTGCGGCGCCTGTCGACCGAGCTCTCGGGTGCCCAGGTCGGCATCACGCTCACCACGATCCTGCTCGGCTACACGACGCAGCCCGCCGTGGCGCGGCTCGTCCAGCAGCCGATGGGGTCGTCGGCGTGGAGCGGTGCCCTGGCCGCGGTGCTGGCCCTCGTGCTGGTCAACGGCTTCTCGATGGTGTTCGGCGAGCTCGTGCCGAAGAACTTCGCGATCGCCCGCCCGCTCGGCACCGCCCGCACCGTCGCGCCGCTGCAGCGCGCGTTCACCACGGCGCTGCACCCGCTGATCAACCTGTTCAACGGCAGCGCCAACGCGCTGCTCAGGTCCGTGGGCGTCGAACCGCGTGAGGAGCTGTCCGGCGGGCGCTCGCCCCAGGAGCTCGCGGCCCTCGTGCGACGTTCGGCGCAGGTCGGCACGCTCGACGAGTCGACCGCGACGCTCCTCACCAACTCCATCGACTTCACCGAGCTCACCGCCGTCGACGTCATGACGGACCGGCAGCGGCTCGTCGTCGTCCGCCGCGAGGACACCGCGGCCGACGTCATCGCCCTGTCGCGGCAGAGCGGTCACTCGCGGTTCCCCGTGATCGGCGAGTCGGCCGACGACATCGAGGGCCTCGTGCACCTGCGCCGCGCGATCACGGTGCCGTTCGAGCGGCGCGGCGACGTGCCCGCGGCGGCGCTCATGGTGGACGCGCCGCGCGTGCCCGAGACCGTGCACCTGGGACCGCTGCTCGTCGAGCTTCGCGGCCTCGGGCTGCAGATGGCGGTCGTGGTCGACGAGTACGGAGGCACCTCCGGCGTCGTCACGCTCGAGGACGTCGTCGAGGAGCTCATCGGCGACGTCGCGGACGAGCACGACCGGCGGCGCACCTCCGCGGCCCGGTCGAAGGACGGCTCGTGGCTGCTGCCCGGCGTCCTGCGCCCCGACGAGCTCCACGAGACCACCGGTCTGCGCGTGCCCGACGACGGCCCCTACGAGACGCTCGGCGGCCTGCTCATGTACCGGCTCGGGCGCGTGCCCGACGAGGGGGACGCGGTCGTCGTCGAGGGCGTCCGCGTCGAGGTCGAGCGGATGGCCGGCCGCCGCGTCGAGCGTGTGCGCGTCTCCGAGGAGCCCGACGAGGACGGTGAGGAGCTGTGAACAGCACCCTCGCGCTCGTCGTCGCGACCCTGCTGCTCGCCGGCAACGCGTTCTTCGTCGGCGCCGAGTTCGCGATCATCTCCGCGCGCCGCAGCGCGGTCGAGCCCCTCGCCGAGGCGGGGGACCGGCGTGCCAGGACGGTGCTGTGGGCCATGGAGCACGTGTCGCTCATGCTCGCGTGCGCACAGCTCGGCATCACCATCTGCTCGACGAGCCTCGGTGTCGTCGCGGAGCCCGCGATCGCGCACCTCATCGAGGACCCGCTCGCCGCGATCGGCGTCGACGAGGACCTCTCGCACGTCATCGCGTTCGTGCTGGCCCTCGCGCTCGTCGTGTACCTGCACGTCGTGCTCGGCGAGATGGTGCCGAAGAACCTCGCCGTCGCCGGCCCCGACCGGGCGGTGCTGCTGTTCGGGCCGCCGCTGGTCTGGATCGCGCGCATGGTCCGGCCCGTGATCGCGGCCCTCAACTGGCTCGCGAACCACGTCCTGCGCCTCGCGGGCGTCGAGCCGAAGGACGAGGTCGCGTCGGCGTTCACCGCGCAGGAGGTGCAGTCGATCGTCGAGCGGTCGCAGGCCGAGGGCCTGCTGGCCGACGAGCAGGGGCTGCTCGCCGGCGCCATCGAGTTCTCGGACCGCACCGCGCAGGACGTGATGATCCCCGTCGACCGGCTCGTGACCGCCGTGAACGACAGCACGCCCGACGACATCGAGCAGCTCGTCGCCCGAACCGGGTTCAGCCGTTTCCCCGTCCTCGACGAGGGCGGCCGGCTCACGGGCTACCTGCACGTCAAGGACGTCCTGTACGCCGACGGGCCGGGCCGGCACGTCCCCGTGCCGACCTGGCGCGTGCGCATGCTCGCCGTCGTCCGGCCGGACGCGGAGGTCGAGGAGGCGCTCTCGGCGATGCAGCGCTCAGGCTCGCACCTGGCGCGCGTCGACGCCGACGGCACGACCGTCGGCGTGGTGTTCCTCGAGGACATCCTCGAGGAGCTCGTCGGCGAGGTCCGGGACGCGATGCAGCGAGGGCAGGCGACCTGACCGGCACGGACGCGCCGTCGCCGGAAGCCTCGGGGGGCGCCACGAGCCCGCGCCTGGCCCTGGACGCCTGTCCAGGGGCTTGGAAGCGCGACCGCGAGCCGTTATGGTTTCGTGACCGCGGTCGACGAGGCACCTGCACGACGGGATGCCGCGCACGACCGCGGACGTTCGCCCGAAGGGCGCGACCGGACGAGGACGGGAGGTGTCGTGGGGTCTGATCGAGCGGAGCAGAGCACGGCTCTCCCGACCCGACGCAGCCTCCGCGAGGCGGAGCGCCGCGCCCTCGCGACACAGGCGGCCGACACGCCCGCCGCGCGCCCCGCTCCGGCCGTCGCCGGCGGCACCGCGACCT
>JAEWCA010000075.1 GCA_023390875.1 Actinomycetes bacterium | reverse complement strand
GTCGCGGACGACGTCGACGCCGCGGTCGACGTGACGGGGCGGACGCCCGACGACCAGGTCCGCGTCGCCGACATCCCCGCCGCCCGCGTCCACCACCCGAGCGACCTCATCGGCATGGTGGTGTCGGCGGTCGCCGTCGTGCTCGTCATGGTCACCGCGACGTACGCGCAGCACACCACCGCCGGCGTCGCGGAGGACGTGCAGGGGTTCGCGACCCTGCTGCAGCGCATCCTGTTCATCCCCGTGCAGGTGCTCGAAGGCCTCGTGACGCTCGCGATCCCGCTGCTCGTGTTCGGCGAGCTCGCGATCCGGCGGCTCGGCCGGCAGGTGCTCGAGGGCCTCGCGGCGGCGACCGCGGCGCTCGTCGTGAACTGGGTGCTGTTCGAGCTGGTGCAGGAGCTGGGGTCCGAGGACCTGGTGCACGGCCTGTCGATCCGGCACGGCGGCGAGTGGGTGCTCACCGTGCCCGGGTACCTCGCGATGCTCGCGGCGCTCCTCACGGCCGTCGGGCCGCGCGACCGCCGGCGGACCGTGATGTGGTCGTGGAACCTCGTCTGGGTCGTCGTCGGCGTCCTGCTCATCACCGCCCGCGTGTCCCTGCCCGGCCTGCTCATCGCGCTGCTCGCCGGCCGTCTCGCCGGCCAGGCGATCCGCTACGTGTCCGGCGTCCAGTCCGAGCGCGCGTACGGGACGAGCCTCGTCGCGGGCATCCGTCGCGCCGGGTTCGACCCGGTGCTCGTGACGCGGGTGCCCGACGACACCACGGACGCCGAGGCCGAGCGCCTGGCGCGCACGGGTGCCGAGCCGCCGCACCTCGAGGGCGAGCCGGAGGCGCGGGCGCTCACGCGGTCCACGCGTCACCGCGTCTACCAGATGACGACCGGCACGGGCGACCAGCTCGACGTGATCGTCATCGACCGCGACCGGCAGGTCGTCGGCTCGCTCGCCCGGCTGTGGCGCTCGATCCGGATGCGCGGGCTCGAGGGCCGGTCCGTGATGCCGCTGCGGCAGGCCACCGAGCGGGCCGCGCTGCTCTCGTACGCCGCGCGCGCCGCCGGGGTCCGGACGCCCAAGCTGCTGAGCGTCGCCGAGGCCGACGAGTCGATGCTGCTGGTGCAGGAGCGACCCGGGCACGCGGTCCCGCTCGCCGACCTGGCGCCCGAGCAGCTCACCGACCAGGTGCTGCGCGAGATCTGGGCGCAGCTGCAGCTCGCGCACGACGCCGGCATCGCGCACCGCGCGCTCACGAGCGACGTCGTGCTCGTCGACGCGGTGGTGGGGCAGCCCGTCGTGTGGCTCACCGGGTGGGAGCAGGGCGACGTCGCGTCGTCCGAGCTGGCCCGCCGCATGGACGTCACGCAGCTGATCGCGCTCCTCGCGCTGCGCGTCGGCGCCGCCCGCGCGCTCGAGTCCGCCGTCGCGGTGCTGCCCGACGCCGACATCGCCGCGATCGGCCCGCTGCTGCAGACCGTGACGCTCCCCCGCGAGACCCGCGACGAGATGCGCGCCCACAAGCCCGTGCTCGCCGAGCTGCGCACCGCGCTCGTCGCCCGGATGCCCGAGGCCGACGTCGAGCCGCAGCAGCTCGTCCGGTTCGGCGCCCGCACGGTCGTGACGATCGTCCTCACGGTCGGCGCGATCTTCGTCATCCTCACCACCGTCAACGTCGAGGTCATCAAGGACGCGCTCGCCGAGGGCGACTGGCGCTGGTCGGCGCTCTCGTTCGCGCTGGGCCTGTCGACGTTCGTCGGCGCCGCGATCGCGTTCGTCGCGTTCTCCCCCGTCAAGCTGTCGCTGTGGCGCGCGACGCTCGTGCAGACCGCGGCGTCGTTCGTCGCGCTCGCCGCCCCCGCCGGCATCGGGCCCGCTGCGCTCAACCTGCGGATGCTCACCAAGCGCGGCGTCAGCACGAGCCTCTCGGCGGCGACCGTGGCCCTCGTGCAGGTCAGCCAGTTCGTCGTGACCCTCGGGCTGCTGCTGGTGCTGTCGATCGTGTCGGGCACCTCGGAGTCGCCGCTGCCCGTCTCGCCCGCGGTGCTGCTCGTCATCGGCATCGTCGCGGCGCTCATCGCGACGTCGCTGCTGATCCCGAAGGTCCGCCAGTGGGTGCTGTCGAAGACGATGCCGACGGTGCAGCAGATGTGGCCCCGGCTCATCGAGGTGCTCAGCCAGCCGTGGCGCCTGGCGCTCGCGGTCGCCGGGAACCTCGCGATGACGCTCGGGTACGTGTTCGCGTTCGACGCGGCGATGCACGCGCTCGGGCAGCAGGCGAGCCTCGTGCAGATCGCGCTCGTCTACCTCACCGGGAACACGGCCGGTGCGATGGTGCCGACACCGGGCGGCGTCGGGACCATCGAGTTCGCGCTCGCCACCGCCCTGACCGGTGTCACGGGCATCAACGCGGGTGTCGCCGGCGCGATCGCGGTGCTGTTCCGCGTGCTCACCTACTGGCTGCGCATCCCGTTCGGGTGGGCCGCGATGCGGTACCTGCAGAAGGTCGGCGACCTGTAGCGACCCGCCCGTGACACGCCTCCGGGCCGGCGCGTCGCGCGGACGCGGCCGACCCGGAGCAGCGAGACGGAGTGGTCAGGCGAGGGCCTTGGCCTTGAGCTGGTCGAACTCGGCCTGGTCGATGACACCGGCGTCGAGCAGCGCCTTGGCGTCCTTGATGTGCTCGGCGGGCGACTTGCCGGCGACCTCGCGGATGTAGGTGTCGGTGTCGGCCTTGGCCTGCCGCACGGCACGCCCCTGGCGCTCGGCCATCCCGTTGCCGCGCGCGATCACGTACACGAGCGCCGTGATGAACGGGAAGACGATGAGGAACACGATCCAGACGGCCTTCCACCAACCGCTGAGCGTGTGGTCACGGAAGAGGTCGGTGAGGATCTGGAACAGGATCACGAGATAAGCGAAGAACACGAACCACCAGATCAGCAGCCAGAACCAACTCCAGAAGCTGTCCATGCGACCTTCTCTCGGTTGCGAGCCGCCCCGAGTGGCGAGCCCGGTGACTCGGAGGCTAGCCGAGACCGGTACGAAGGACGCAAGAGCGACGCACCGGAGAAGTCGGGCGTCAGCCGCCTCCGGACGTGCGAGAACGCCGGCCCCGACGATGGGGACCGGCGTTCTCGAAGAGCTGTGGTGCTGCTCGTCCTCAGGCGGCGAGGTGCTCGCGCTGCGCGGGCACCAGGTCCGAGACGCTGCGGTGCGCCGCGAGCTGCGCCCAGGCCTGCAGGCGCGCCGTCGGGAGGACGAAGGGGGTGTTCGGGGTGGGGTCGACTGAGAAGCCGCGCTGGTCCATGAGACCGTCCTGTCCTGTTCGGTAGCCCGGCTGACCTCGTGGGTCCCGTGGCTTTGCGTCCCCTCCTTGCGGAGGGTTTGCCGTTTCGCTGACAGAGCCGACATTAGAGCAAGATGAGACCGACCGGAAGCGGTTCAACGGCACAAAGTCGGACATCCGTCCACTTTCACCCGCTCGGCCGGATGCCGCCCGTGTCCAGCGCATATGCCTGAAACGCCTGGTCATGGTCACGATTCCACCTGCACGGACGCCTCGAGGGCCCGAGTGTCGACACTCTCGGCCGTCACCCGGACGGCCCAGCCGCCGGTGAACCGTGTCACGAGTTCACCCGGTGCGACGGCCCTCAGGTGGACGGGCCGTCCGCCAGCCGGAACGCCAGCTGGGTCTCCCACCGCGACATGTCGGGTTCCACGCGCGGGTCGGTGAGCAGCAGCTCCAGCCGCGAGCCCCACGCGTCGCCGTCGGGGGTCGCGTGCCGGTCCCACACCCATCCGTGCTCGTCGCCGTACGCCAGCAGGTCGGCGGTGACCTGGACGAGCTCGTCCGGGTGGCCCACGTGGGTCGTCACCGCGTACGTGCCCGCGGGCAGGACGCCCGGCGACACGTCGCCGTCGGCCCGCGCGATCGGCTCGTCGACCGGCACGCCCGCCTCGACGAGCAGCTCCCGCTCCATGTCGATCACGAGGTAGCGGAAGAACGGCGCGCCGACCGGCGCGAGCGAGTGCGCGTCCAGCCACGCCAGCACGTCCGGCAGCCGGTCCGCGACCTCGTGGAACGTCGACATCGTCACCGGCCTGCGGATGCCGACGTACGGCACCTCCGGCCGCGAGACGAGCACCGGTACCGACACGGACCGCTCCATGGCGCCTCCCGCTCGATGTGGCGCCCCCCAGCGCCGGGCCTGGGGCCCGGTCGAACGCTACGGCCACGGCCGCCGACGCACCAGGGACGCACGACGGCCCCCGCCGGTCGACGGGGGCCGCTCCTGCGAAGGGGGACTACTTGAAGGCGTCCTTGACGTCCTCACCGGCCTGCTTGAGGTTCGCCTTGCCCTGGTCCACCTTGCCCTCGGCTTCGAGGCGCTCGTCGTCGGTCGCCTTGCCGACGCCCTCCTTGACCTTGCCCTTCGCCTCTTCGGCGGCGTTCGAGATCTTGTCGTCGAGACCCATGTGCGACTCCTTCCGACGTCGGTGAGGCCGTCTCTCCGGCCTCGTTGATCGTGCGCTCGACGTTATGTCGGACGTCGCAGGGCCGCATCCGGAGCGATCGGGCGTCAGCCCGTGACGGCCTCTGCCAGCGCCTCGAGCATCTGCCCGTACATGGCCGACGAGTGCTCCGCCTCCTCCTGCGACGCCGCGTTGTCCTGCACGAGCGTCACCGTGGTGCCGTCGTCGTGCTCGTCGAGCGTGAACGTGAGGTGGTGGTAGCTCTCCGGCACGTCGGGCTGCCCCGACAGCGGCGAGAAGTGGCTGTACCGCAGCAGCCGCGGCCGCTCCACCTGCTCGACGGTCCCGTGGTCGCGGAACTGCTTGCCCTGGAACTCGCCCTCGAACACGATCGGGTCGCCGACCTCGTACGTGCTCCTGATCGTCGCGCCGAGGAAGAACCGCGCCTCGGGGTCGACGAGCGTGCGCCAGACGTCGTCGGCCCCCGCCGCGATCGTCGTGCGCGCACGCGCCACGTGGGTTCCCGTCATGGTGCTGCTCCCTCCGGAGGGCGTCGACGCCGGCTCCTGCGCCTTGCGAGCGACGGTAGCCACGACGCCGGACATGCGCCCCTCAGCCGCTCGCGTGCTCGAGCGAGCAGACCGCGACCGGGTCCGCCCCGTCGGGAGGAGTGACGTCCGCGCGCCACGTCCAGCTCGACCCGACGGCCTGGAGGTCGCCGGTCGGGATCACCACCGTCCACACGCCCTCGGGGTCGGCGTCGGGGCCGCCCCAGACCTGTGTCTCGCGGCTCACCGTCCACGAGCCGTCGGCGGCTGTGAGCGTCGAGGTCAGCACGGTGCCGTCGGGCGGGACGGTGTCGGCGGGGAACGTCCAGGTCGTGGTGAGGTCGTCGGTGGGCACGCCGACCCTCGTCAGGCCGAGGCGCGTGTAGGAAGGCGTGGGCGGGACGGCGAGTTCGACGTGCGACCCGTCGGACGGGGCGCACGGGAACGACTGGGCGCCGTCCAAGGACGTCGTGCCGCCCGTCGACAGGCCGACGGCGACCGTGCACACCACGGCCGCGGCGGCGGTCCACACGTCGACGACGCCGCCGACCCGCGGCCCCGGCCGCCCGAGGACGACGTCGGTGCCGACGACGCTGTCCGCGAACGTGCGACGGCGCTCGTGCCAGAGCGGGCGCAGGTAGCCGATCATGCAGAGGCCGTCGAGGAAGTGCGCGACCGTGCGGCCCAGGGTGCGGAGCGCTCCGATCGGCCGGCCACTCCCTTCGTGGACGACCCGGATCCCCGCGACACGCTTGCCCGGCGTCGCACCGGTGTACGCCTGCATCAGCGGCAGCACCGCCCCGGCGACGAGCACCTCCCGCCCGCGCGGCTGAGGGTCAGGCGCTCCGACGCCGCCCCACCACGTGATGCCGTGCTGGTAGCCCTCGACGACGAACGCCGTGCCGGTGAGGATCGCCGAGTCGAGCAGCGCCGCGACGACCCTGCGGCTCCACGGCGCGAACGCCGGGGCCTCGACGTCGTCGGCGAGCACGTCGCCGGGCGGCGGCTGGTCGAGGATCGTCACCGCCGAATCGTGACAGGTCGGACGCGGTCAGCGGGCCCTTTCCACAGGTCGGGTCAGTGCCGGGGCACCCACCGGGCGCCGAGCTCACCACCGGTCGGCGCCGGGCCGGGCAGGGGGCCGGTGGCGGCCTGCGGGCGCAGGGCGTCGAGCAGCAGCGTGAGGTAGCGGTCGCGCAGCACGGCCGTGCGGGCCGGGTCGTCGAGCCGGACGGCGGTGATCTGCTCGAACACCATCGCGAGGTCGGTCGTCTCGAGGTCGTCGCGCACGGCGCCCGCGGCCTTCGCGCGGTGGAAGATCGCGTCCCCGCGTGCGGTCGCCTCGGCGGCGAGCTCCCCGAGCTCCGGGGTGGGCGTGAACGTGCCGGCGAGGTGGACGGTCAGCGAGTGCACGTCCTGCGCGACGACGCCGCGGACGAACGCGTCGAGCTGTGCGGCCGGGTCGTCGATCCGTTCGGCCCCGTCGGCGGCCTGGATGAACCGGCGCAGGCCGTCGGCGCAGAGGGTCGCGAGGAGGTCCTCCTTGCCGGCATAGCGGCGGTACAGCGCGCTGACGCCGACGCCCGCCTCCTGCGCGACGGCCGCGATCGGCGCGTCGGGCGTGCGCATGAAGACGGTGCGGGCCGCTTCGAGGATCAGGTCGTCGTTGCGGGCGGCCTGGGCGCGTCGGCCGCTGAGGGGCGTCGTCATGCCGCCGACGATACCACTGGACCGGAATGCTTCGTTCCGTTAGTGTCGTGGACGTAGCGGAACGATGTGTTCCGTTCCCGTATCCGAGGAGAGCCCGATGACCGAGATCCGCCCCTTCCGCGTCGACGTCCCCCAGGCCGAGCTGGACGACGTCGCCGACCGCCTCGCCCGCACCCGGTGGACCGACGAGCTGCCCGACGCCGGCTCCGCGTACGGCGTGCCCGTGACGCAGGTCCGCCGGTGGGCCGAGCACTGGCAGCACCGTTTCGACTGGCGCGCGCTCGAGGCCCGCCTCAACGCGTACCCGCAGTTCACGACCGAGATCGACGGCCAGCAGATCCACTTCCTGCACGCCCGCGCGCCGCAGCCGTCCGGCACGGCCCTGATCCTCACGCACGGCTGGCCCGGGTCGGTCGTCGAGTACCTCGACGTGATCGAGCCGCTCACCGCCGCCGGCTACGACCTCGTGATCCCGTCGCTGCCCGGCTTCGGGTTCTCCGGCCCGACGACCGAGGCCGGCTGGGACGTGCACCGCACCGCGAGGGCCTGGGTCGAGCTCATGCGCCGGCTCGGGTACGCCCGGTACGGGGCGGTCGGGAACGACGGCGGCTCGATGATCTCGCCCGAGGTCGGCCGCCTCGACCCCGAGCACGTGGTCGGCGTGCACGTCACGCAGCTGTTCTCGTTCCCGTCGGGCGACCCGGCCGAGCTCGTCGACCTCACGCCCGAGGAGCAGGCCGGGATCGAGCACCTGCAGTGGTTCTGGGAGAACCTCGGCGCGTTCAACGTGATGCTGTCGCAGTCGCCGCAGACCGTCGCGCACGGGCTCGCCGACTCCCCCGCCGGGCTGCTCGGCTGGAACGGCCAGCTGCTCGTCGGGCTCGACGACGACTTCGTCGTCGCGAACGCCGCCGTCTACTGGTTCACGCGGACCACCGGCTCGTCCGTGCGGTTCTACCGGGAGATGGCGCGCACCACGACGCACCCGTCCGGACCGACGACGGCCCCGACCGCGCTCGCCGGGTCCACGAACGACTTCCTGTCGATGCGCCGGTTCGCCGACCGCGACCACACGAACATCGTCCGCTGGAACGTGTACGACACCCCCGGGCACTACGCCGCGCACCAGGCGCCCGACGTGCTCGCCGGTGACGTCGTGGAGTTCTTCGACAGCCTGCGATGAACCCGCGCCACGCTCAGGCCGGCGGGAGCTCCTCGCGCAGCCGCGGCTCGGTCCGACGAGACGGCACGGCACCGGCCTTGTCGGCGTAGAAGGCGCGGATGACGTCCATGTCCGCGCGCACGTCGCCCGTGAGCCGGATCGTCGGGCCGAAGCCCGTCGTCATCGTCGTCCGGTCCACGTACCCGAGCGTGACCGGCAGGTCGCACGCGCGCGCGATCCGGTAGAACCCCGACTTCCAGCCGTCGCCGGACCGCGTGCCCTCGGGCGTGACGACCAGGTAGAACCGGTCGCCCGACGAGATGCGGGCGACGAGCTCGTCGACCAGCCCTGCCGGGTCACGGCGGTCCACCGGGATGCCGCCGAGCCCGCGCATGATCGGACCGGCGATGCCCTTGAACAGCGTGTGCTTGCCCAGCCACCTGAACCGCAGGTCGCCCTCGCCGCCGATCGCGAGCATCAGCACGAAGTCCCAGTTCGACGTGTGCGGGGCACCGACGAGGATCCCGGCGCCGTCCTTCGGGAGACGCTCGGTCACCAGGTTCCACCGGCTCACGCGCCAGTAGGCGCGGGCCAGGGTGCGGCGCAGGCTCATCGGTCGATCACGGCGCGACGGTAACCGGTCCCCAGGCCGCGCCGCGCCCACCCGCGCTCCCGGGCGCGTCGCGCTCCCGAGGGGTGGGACGGCGGTCTCGACGGGCGGCCTGTCGGAGGTCTGCGGCAGAGTGGCTCGGCATGGACGCGAAGGAGACTCTCCACAGCTACCTCCGGATCCGCCGCGACGACCTGCTGCGCAAGCTCGACGGGCTCGGCGAGTACGACGTCCGGCGCCCCATGACGCCGACCGGCACCAACCTGCTCGGCCTCGTCAAGCACGTCGCGAGCGTGCAGGTCGGGTACTTCGGCGAGACGTTCGGGCGGCCCTTCGACTTCCCGATGCCCTGGTACGACGACGGCGCCGAGCCGGACGCCGACATGTGGGTGCCCGCCACCGAGTCGCGCGCCGACGTCCTCGACCTGTGGCAGCGGTCCAACGCGCACAGCGACGCGACGATCGAGGCGCTCCCGCTCGACGCCGTCGGGCACGTGCCGTGGTGGCCGCCCGAGCGTGAGCAGGTCACGCTGCACCAGATCCTCGTGCACATGGCGGTCGAGACCGCCCGGCACGCGGGCCACGCCGACATCGTGCGCGAGGGCATCGACGGCGCGATCGGCAACGGGCCGGGTGACCCGAACATCCCCGGGAAGACCGCCGACGACTGGGCGGCGTACCGCGCCCGGATCGACGCCGCCGCGCGAGAGGCCGCCGCGCACGACTGACCGCACGCACGGCGGACCCGGATGAGCCGACCCGCCCGGTCGGCCCATCC
>JAEWCA010000029.1 GCA_023390875.1 Actinomycetes bacterium | reverse complement strand
GAGCAGCGCCACCTGGCCACCGACGAGCTCGAGCGTCGCGGTGGAGCGCCCTTCGCCGACGAGCTCGATGCGGTCGCCGACGACCGCGACGACGTGGTCGGCGGCGCGCGCCGCGGCGACGGCCTCGGCGATGAGGGTCTCGTCGGCCGGCGACGGCACGACCACCTGCGGACGGGGCTGCCCGTCGGGGAAGAACTCGCCCTCGGGGTCGGGCGCGAGCGTGAGGATGTCGGCACCGCGTGCGTGGGTCACGGTCCAGCCGTCGGGCACCTGCGCGCGGAACCCGTCCAGCACGGTGCTGATCATGTGCCGCGGGTGGCCGTCGGGGAGCCAGTCGGCCTGGCCGGACCGGCCGGCCCAGTCGCCGAGGATCGTGTCGGGGTCGTCGGCGTTGGATCCGACGACGGCGAGCGTGCGCGGCGCGCTGCCGGTGAGGGGCAGCGTCCCGTCGTTCGTGAGCAGGACGAGCGACCGGCGCGCGACCTCGAGGTTGAGGGCGGTGTGCGCGTCGGCCGCGATGACGTCGGCCTGGCGTGCGGGGTCGGGCCGGCGGGGGTCCTCGAAGAGGCCGAGCTCGAACTTGAGCGTGAGGACCCGGGCGACGGCCGCGTCGAGCGCGGCCTCGTCGAGCAGCCCGTGCGCGACCGCGTCCTGGGCGCCCTCGAAGAACTGGGGCGTCGTCATCACCATGTCGTTGCCCGCCCGCACGGCCGCAGCGGCGGCGTGCGCGTGGTCGGGCTGGATGTGCTGCTCCCAGACCATCCGGCCGACGTTGTCCCAGTCGGTCACGAGGGTGCCGGTGTAGCCCCACTCGCCGCGCAGGACGTCGGTGAGGAGCCACTCGTTGATCGTGATGGGGACGCCGTCGGTCGACTGGTAGCCGAGCATGAAGGTGCGGCAGCCCTCGCGGGCGACGCGCTCGAACGGCGGCAGGAACCACGACCGCAGCTTGCGGTGGCTGATGTCCGCCTCGCTCGCGTCGCGGCCGCCCTGCGTCTCGGAGTAGCCGGCGAAGTGCTTCGCGGTCGCGAGCACGGCCGTGTGGTCGTCGAGCCCGTCGCCCTGGTAGCCGCGGACCATCGCGGACGCGAGCTCGCCGATGAGGTGCGGGTCCTCGCCGAACGTCTCGTCGACGCGCCCCCAGCGCAGGTCGCGCGTGATGCAGAGCACGGGGGAGAAGGTCCAGTGGATGCCGGTCGCGGCCACCTCGACGGCGGTCACGCGGGCGACCCGCTCGACGAGCTCGGCGTCCCAGCTCGCGGCCATGCCGAGCTGCGTCGGGAAGATCGTGGCACCCTCCCAGAACGAGTGCCCGTGGATGCAGTCCTCGGCGACGAGCAGGGGGATGCGCAGGCGGGTGTGCTCGGTGACGTCGTGCGCCTCGAGGACGCGCTCGGGCGACGCGTGCAGGATTGAGCCGACGTGGGCGTCCTCGATGAGGTGCCTGACGCCCTCGCGCGCGTCGAGCTGCAGCATCTGCCCGACCTTCTCGGCGAGCGTCATGCGCCCGAGGAGGTCGGCGACGCGGTCCGCGACGGGCAGCGTCGGGTCGAGGTAGGGCAGGGTCACGTGCAGGTCCTCTCACGGCGGCGGTGACGTCAACGTACAGCGGCACGAATCGATTCGAGCCGGCGGGACGCGAGGGCGGGCGCCTCGGGACGATCGTAACCGATACTTACTGACAGGTCAGTAAGTATCGGCCGTCATCGCGACCGGCGTGCCGGGACAGCGTCGCGCCCGGTGGCGACGACGTGCAGGCCGGTCCACGGTGGGCGCCAGGAGGTGACCAGCATGGACGAGACCGTCCCCACGATCCGGCAGGTCGTGCTCGACACCACGGACGCACGCGCGCTCGCCGAGTTCTACCGAGAGCTCTTCGACCTGCGGTACCGCGACGGGGACGAACCCCCGGGCGACGGCGAGCCGGACCCCCGAGGTCAGGACTGGCTCGTGCTCCGCGGCGGCGACGGCGTCCCGCTCGCGTTCCAGCAGGTCGCTGCCCTGCCGCCGGTGACCTGGCCCGAGGGGCCCGTCCCGCAGCAGCTCCACCTCGACGCGACCGTGCCGGACGTCGCCGCGCTCGACGCGCAGCACGCCCGGGCCGTCGCGCTCGGTGCGCGCCTGCTCCGCGACCGGTCGGACGACCCCGAGGAGCCGCTGCGCGTGTACGCCGACCCCGCCGGGCACCCGTTCTGCCTCTTCGTCGGCTGAGCGCACGCGGCCGGGGCTGCGCGGCGGCGGGCGGGGTCCGGCAGGATGGGCGGATGCAACGCATCGGACTGACCGGAGGGATCGCGGCCGGCAAGTCGGTCGCCGCGCAGCGCCTGGCCGAGCTCGGCGCCGTGCTGATCGACTCCGACGTGCTCGCCCGCGAAGCCGTCGCGCCGGGGTCCGCCGGTCTCGACGCCGTCGTCGAGGCGTTCGGCGACGGCGTGCGCGCGCAGGACGGGAGCCTGGACCGGGCGGCCCTCGCGTCGATCGTGTTCACCGACCCCGACGCGCGCGCCCGGCTCGACGCGATCGTGCACCCGATCGTCCGGCGGCTGTCCGCCGAGCGCGAGGCCGCGGCCGCGGTCGCGGACCACGGCGCGGTCGTCGTCCACGACATCCCGCTGCTGTTCGAGACCGGGCAGCAGGACGCGTTCCACGTCCTCGTCGTCGTGCACGCCCCCGCGGTCCTGCGGGTCGAGCGCCTCGTGCGGCTGCGCGGGATGACCCGGGCGGACGCGGAGGCGCGCGTCGCGGCGCAGGCGAGCGACGACGAGCGGCTCGCCGTCGCCGACGTCGTGCTCGACGGCACCGGCAGCGACGCCGACCTGCGTGCCCAGGTCGACGAGCTCTGGGACCGGCTCGCGGTCGAGCGCGCCGACGAGATCGCGGCCGACACGCCGTGACGCGGGTCCTGCTCACGGGCTTCTCGCCGTTCGACGGCCAGCCGGTCAACGCGTCGTGGGAAGCGGTCGAGGCGGTGCGGGCGGGCTGGGACGACGCCGACGTCGAGCTCGACGTGCGGCTCCTGACCGTGTCGTTCCGGCGCGCGCGGCAGGAGCTGCGCACGGCCGTCGCCGAGCTCGGCCCCGACGTGGTCGTCTGCGTCGGCGAGGCCGGCGGTCGGTCGGCGGTGGGGCTCGAGCGGGTCGCGGTCAACGTCATCGACGCGCGCATCCCCGACGACGACGGGTCCGCCCCGGTCGACGTGCCGGTGATCGCGGGCGCACCCGCCGCGTTCTTCTCGACGCTGCCCGTCAAGGCGTGCGCCGCCGAGGTGCGGGCGGCCGGCGTCCCCGTCGAGGTGTCCTCGACCGCGGGCACGTACGTGTGCAACGCGACGTTCTACGCGCTGATGCACCTCGCGGACCGCATGCTCGGCCTGCGAGCGGGGTTCGTGCACGTGCCGCGGCTGCCGGAGCAGGTCGCGTCCGGGACCGCCCTCGCGCTGGACGAGACCAGGCGCGCGCTGGCGGCGATCGTCCGGACCGCCGCGACGGTCGAGGTCGACGTGCGGGTCACGGCGGGCACGCTCGCCTGACGGGCGGCCC
>JAEWCA010000513.1 GCA_023390875.1 Actinomycetes bacterium | reverse complement strand
TCCGGGCACCGCGCAGGCTGGGCGCGGCGGCGAGCAGCGCACGCGTGTACGCGTCCTGCGGCGCCCCGAGCACGGCGTCGGGGGTGCCCTGCTCGACGACGCGGCCGCGCGACATGACGACGATGCGGTCGGCCCGGTCGGCGGCGACCCCGAGGTCGTGCGTGATGAGCAGGATGCCGGTCCCGGTGCCGGTCGTGAGGGTCTCGAGGTGGTCGAGGATCTGCCGCTGCACGGTGACGTCGAGCGCGCTGGTCGGCTCGTCGGCGACGAGCAGACGCGGCTTCGCGACGAGCGCGATCGCGATGAGGACGCGCTGCCGCATGCCGCCGGACAGCTCGTGCGGGTACTGCCGGGCGCGGACCTCAGGGTCGGGCAGCCCGGCGGCGCGCAGTGCCTCGACGGCCGCGACGTCGGCGCCTCGGCGGTCCGCGAGCCCGTGGATCCGCAGCACCTCCGCGACCTGGTCGCCGATCCGCTGGACCGGGTTGAGCGACACGGTCGGGTCCTGCGGCACGAGCCCGACGAGCCGGCCGCGCACCGCCTTGAGCGCACGCGGCGAGGCGTGCGCGACGTCGTGCCCGAGCAGGTCGACGGTGCCGCGCTCGATGCGGGCGCCGTCGGCGAGCAGCCGGACGACGGCGGCCGCGGTGGTCGACTTGCCCGAGCCGGACTCGCCGACCAGCGCGACGGTCTCGCCGGCGTCGACGTGCAGGGACACGTCGCGGACGGCGCGGACGTCGCCGTGCCGCGTCCGGTACGTGACCGCCAGGTCGGCGACGGTGAGGAGGCGTTCGCTCATCGGGCGCCTGCCCGGTCGCCGTCGAGCGCGCGCGAGATCCGCCCGGCGGCGAGCACGGTCGCCGCGATCGTCAGGCCCGGGAGCGTCGTGAGCCACCAGGACGTCCGCAGGTAGTCGCGGCCGCCCGAGACGAGCGCACCCCACTCCGGTGCGGGCGGCGGCTCGCCGTAGCCGAGGAAGCTCAGCGCGGACACGGCGAGGATCGCGGCGCCGAGCTCGAGCGCGGCGAGCACGACGACGGGTCCGGCGGCGTTCGGCAGCACGTGCTGGAACAGCACCGACCACCAGCGGCTTCCGCCGGCGTGCGCGGCCTCGACGTAGACGGACGTGCGGACGCGGAGCACCTCGGAGCGCATGATGCGCGCGACCGACGCGACGCTCGCGAGACCCACCGCGACCGCGACGTTGAGGGTGCCGAACCCGAGCGCGGTGATGAGCGCGAGGGACAGCAGCAGCGACGGGATGGAGAGCAGCACGTCGACCGTCCGCATCACGGCGTCGTCGAGCACGCCGCCCACGAACCCGGCGAGCAGCCCGAGCAGCGCGCCGACGACGAGCCCGACCCCGACCGCGACCAGCGCCGCCTCGAGCGTGAGGTGCGTGCCGTGCACCACACGCGTGAACAGGTCGCGGCCGAGCTGGTCGGTGCCGAACCAGTGCGCACCCGACGGGCCCTGCAGCTTGTCGGCAGGGACGCCGGTCAGCGGGTCGCCGGGGGCGAGGACGCGGGGTGCGAACGCCGCGACCAGCACGAGCCCGGCCCACAGCAGGGCGACGAGCAGCCCGGGCCGGCGCAGCACGTCGACGGCACGGCCGCGCCAGACGTGGCGCGCGACGACGTCCTCGTCGCGACCGCGGACACCGGCGTCCGGGGTGGCGACCTCGACGTGGTCGGCGAGCGGGGTGAGCGCGTCGACGGCGGTCATGCGGCACCCACCAGAGCAGGGTCGGCGGTTGCGGGACGGACGGCGAGCCGTGGCCGCCGGACGCGAACGATCCGCGGGTCGAGCAGCGGGTAGAGCACGTCGACCAGCAGGTTGACCAGCACGTACACGGTCGCGGCGAACAGCACGATGCCCTGCACTACCGGGACGTCCTGCGCGCCGACCGACGTCGCGGTGAGCCGGCCGACGCCGGCCCGCGAGAACACCGTCTCGGTCACGACCGCCCCGGACAGCAACCCGCCGATCACGAGTCCCGTGACGGTGAGCGTCGGGAGGGCCGCGTTGCGCAGCGCGTGCCGCAGGTGCACCCGAGAGCGGCTCGCCCCCTTGGCGCGCGCGGTGTCCGCCCACGGCTCGTGCAGGGTGCCGAGGAGGCTGCGCGACAGCATCTGCGCGATGAGCGCCCCGGTGGGCAGTGCGAGCGTGATCGCCGGGAGCACCAGGGAGGCGAACCCCTTGTTCCCGACCGCGGGGAACACCGGGAACGTGAACGAGAACCACTGCACGAGCGTCAGTCCGAACCAGAACGACGGGATCGCGACGCCCAGCGGCGGCAGCGAGAGCAGCGTCTGGGACAGGGCCCGGCTGCGCACGAACGTCGCGAGGATCGCGAGCCCGCCGCCCAGCACGAGCGCGAGGACCAGACCCAGGGCCGCGATCTGCGCCGTCGGCGGCACGGCCTCCGCGACGAGGTCCGTGACCGGCCGGCCGTTCACCACGGACGTGCCCAGGTCGCCGTGCAGCACCTGGCCGAGCTGCTGCACGTACTGGACGGGCAGCGGCTGGTCGAGCCCGTACTCGGCGCGCACCGCGGCGAGCTGCTCGGGCGTGATGTCGCTCGAGTCGCCGCCGTACATGAGGGACACAGGGTCGCCGGGCAGGGCGTACAGGACGACGAACGAGACCGTGTACGCCGCCCACAGCACGCCGAGCGCCTGGGCCAGGCGGACGGCCAGGTAGCGGGTCATGGCGCTCCAGGGGTGTCGGGGCGGGGCTGGGCGAGGAGCCCGGAAAGTAGGGCGGAGGTCGAGGGCGGTCAAGGCCTCGTCCGGGCCGTCTCGCGATGTGGCGGTGCGTGGAATCCGTCCGCCGAGGCATCAGATCCCGACTGGTGAGACGGGTTGTCGACGCCGTTGACCTTCCCGTCCGGCCCACCTAACTTCCGGCACCGCGTCACCGTCAGCGCTCGGCTGGTGGCGCAGCACCCACCGGGTGCCGACCGAGCACACAGACCGCGGCACTCGTCGCCGCAGGCTGAGCCGCCCCCTCCTGGAGGCGTCCCATGACGCACACCACCCGCACGGCCCTGCCGCTGCTCCGCGCGCCCCGAACCTGCTGCGCGCCCTGTCGCCGCTGACGCCTCGTCGCGACGCGCCCGCCCCGGGCTGACCCGGGGCCCTCCTCGCGTGCCGTCGACGCACCGACCGCACGCGTCGCGCCCTCGTGCGCCCTTCCCGTACCTCCGGACCACCCTCCGGCCTGCCTTCAAGGACCCTCCGTGGCACTTCTCGACGTCCGCACGGCGGCCCCGCCGTCACTCTCCGCTCTCGTCGCGCGCCTGCATGCGGTGCGCCTCCCGCTCAGCCCGCGCTACCTCGGCGGCCGGCTCCTCACCGGCCTCGTCGCCGTCTGGGGTGCCGTCACGCTCGTGTTCTTCGCGCTGTACTCCACGGGCAACCCGGCCCTGCTGCTCGTCGCGCCCGACGCCCCGCCGGAGGAAGCGGAACGGCTCACGCGGCTCATGGGTTTCGACCGGCCGGTGCCCGAGCAGTACGTCACGTTTCTCGGCCAGGTGCTGCGCGGGAACTTCCCCGACTCCATCCGCTACGGGTCCGACCCCGTGCCGATCGCGCTCGAACGGCTCGGGGCGAGCCTCGAGCTCGGCGCGGTCGGGCTCACGCTCGGCGTGCTCGCCGGCGGCGCGATCGGGTACCTGTCCGCGACCGGGCGCTCGGCGTGGACCCGGCGGGTGCCGCTGAGCGTCGCCGTCGCGCTCGACGGCATCCCGACCTTCTTCTTCGGCATCCTCGCGACCCTCGTGCTGGCCGTGTGGCTCGGCTGGCTGCCGGCCACCGGGTCGACGGGCCCTCTCGGGCTGGTGCTGCCCGGTCTCACGCTGGCCGTCGCGTTCGTCCCCGCGGTGGCGCGCGTGTTCCGCACCGCCCTGGTCGACGTGCTGCACGCCGACCACGTCCGCACCGCGCGGGCCACGGGGATCGGCCGCGGGCGGCTGCTGCGCCGGCACGTGGTCGGCAACTCGCTCGGGACCACGCTCAACGTCGTCGGCATCCAGGCCGGCGTGCTGCTCGGCGGCGCCGTCGTCACCGAGTCGATCTTCGGCTGGCCCGGCATCGGCCAGCTCTCCATCAACGCGGTGCAGAACCGCGACTACCCGCTCGTCATCGTCTGCGTGCTCGTGATCGCCGTCGGGTTCGTGCTGATCAACCTGCTCGTCGACGTCCTCGCCGCCGTCATCGAACCGAGGTTGCGCTCATGACCACCGAGATCGCCACCCTCCTCGTCGAGGAGAGCGTCGCCGCCACCGGCGAGCAGACGACCACGGACGCCGGCCGCCCGCGCCGTCGCCGCACGCTCGGTCCCGCGGGGATCGCTGGTACCGTCGTGCTCGGCGTCGTCGTGCTCGTCAGCGTCGCCGCACCCCTGCTCGTGGGCGACCCGCTCGCGCAGGACTTCACCGCGATCCTGCAGGCACCGTCCGCGGCGCACCCGTTCGGCACCGACGAGCTCGGGCGCGACGTCCTCTCCCGCGTGCTGCACGGCGCGCGGCTGTCGCTGCCGCTCGCGTTCGTCATCGTCATCGGCTCG
>JAEWCA010000508.1 GCA_023390875.1 Actinomycetes bacterium | reverse complement strand
CGTCCGGGCGCTCGACGCGATCGCCCGCGCCGGCGGGCGGACGCTCCCCCGGCTCGCGCTCGCGTGGGTGCTGCGCGACCCGCGCGTGACGTCCGTGCTCGTGGGCGCGCGCACGGTCGAGCAGCTGGACGAGAACCTCGCGGTCGCGTCCGACCCACCGCTGTCGGACGACGAGCTCCGGGCTGTCGAGCCGCACGCGGTGGAGGCCGGCATCAACCTGTGGGGGCCGCGGTCGAGCGACCGGTGAACGGTGACCGCGGCCCGGCCCCAGGTCAGACCTGCGCGGGCAGGTGCTTCGCCCACCAGGCGAGCACGTGGTCGAACCTCTGCTTGCGGTGCCGCGGCCGGCCCGACCGGGTCAGCTCGTGCCCCTCGCCGGGGAACAGCAGCAGCTCGGCGTCGACCCCGCGACGCTTGAGCTCGACGAACCACCGCTGCCCCTGCTCCACCGGGCACCGCCAGTCCTGCTCGGAGTGGATGACGAGCGTCGGCGTCCGGACGGCGTCGACGTGGGCCATCGGCGACTGCGCGGCGAGCGCCGCCGCACCGTCGGCGTCACGGTTGTCGCCGAGGTAGGCGAGCCCGAAGAACCAGCCGATGTCGCTCGAGCCGACGAAGCTCACGGGGTCGAGGAAGCCCCGCTCGACGATCGCCCCGACGAACCGGTCCGTCCGGGTCGTCAGCCACGCCGTCATGTAGCCGCCGTACGAGCCGCCCATGACCCCGACCCGGTTGCCGTCGAGCGACGGGTCGGCGAGTGCCGCGTCGAGCAGCGCCAGGACGTCGTCCGTGTCGACCGTGCCGAAGCCGCCGCGGATCGCCGCACCGTGCGCGTGCCCGTAGCCGGACGACCCCCGAGGGTTGCCGAGCACGACGGCGTACCCCGCCTCGGCGAGCACCTGCACCTCGTCGAACAGCGCGTGCGTGTACTGCGCGAACGGGCCGCCGTGGACCATGAGGATCGTCGGGTGCGGGCCGGCCCCGTACCGCTCCGGGTCCGGGCGCACGACCCACCCGTGCACGGGGTAGCCGTCCGGGGCGGTCGCGCTGACCTCGGCCGGGAGCCGCACGCGACCCGTCGCCTCGAGGGGCGCGGACAGGTCCGTGAGCGACCGGCTCGCCCCGGTGCCCAGGTCGACCTCCAGGAGGTCACCTGACGTCGACGGACCCGCCGCCGTCACGACAGCCCGACGACCGTCCGCCGCCACCGCGACCCCCTGCACGACGTGGGGGCCGGCGAGCACCGGGACGAGCGCCCCGGTCCCGTCGACGCGGAACAGGTGCACCGCGCCGCGGTGCTCGCCCGCGACGAGCGGCGACCCGCCGGCCTCGACCAGCACGGACCCCACGAGGTTCACCGTCTCCGCGTCGGTCAAGCGCTCGGGCGTGCCCACCGGGTCGCCGTCGCCGTCGACGGTCATCCGGTACAGACCCGCCTGCGCCGCCACGAAGTCGAGCCCGGACGGGCCGAGATCGGACGCGACGAGCCACACGGTGCGGCCGTCGGCCGACGGCAGCGCGACGTGGACGTCGAGGGTGCTGCCCGCGTCCGCATCGGTGAGCGGCCGGGGCGCCTCCGGGGTGTCGGACGGCCGCGCGTCGACCACCACCGCGTCCGCGCGCAGGTCCGTTTCGCGGGAGCCGTGCCGCGCCGCGACCGCGACGAGCGCCTCGCCGGACGGCAGCCACCGGGGCTCGCCGACCTCGAGGTCCCCGGTCGTGAGCGCGACCGGCTCCGGCGGCTCGGCGCCGAGGAGGTCCCCGTCGGGGACGTCGACGACGAACAGGTGCCGCGGGCGGTCCCGGACGAAGCCGAGGTCGTCCGCCCGGTAGCGCAGCTCGGTGATGTGGCGCGGCGGCTCGCCCGCCGGGTCACCGTCCGGCTCGTACCGGCCCTCGTCGGGGACCCGCGCCAGGAACGCGATGCGCGTGCCGTCCGGCGAGAACCGCGGCGAGGACGCACCGAGGGGCGCGTCGGTCAGCCGCACCGGTTCGCCGCCGCGCGCCTCGACGACGTACACCTGCGGCCTGCCCTTCGGCTCCGCCCGGCAGAACGCGACCCAGCGCCCGTCGGGCGACACGTCGGGTGCGGTGTCGCGGTGCCCGCGCGTCAGCGGCGTCGGGGCGGCCGCGCCGTCTGCGGTCAGGGGGACGGTCCACAGCTGCCCGACGTACTCGTCGGACTCGAGATCGGGATGCGTCACCGAGACGATCGCCGCGCTCCCGTCCCGGAGGACGGAGGCGGTGCCGGGGACGCGGAGCAGGGGCAGGTCGTCAGGGATCACCCGACGAACCTACGTCGAGGGAGTCGCTCCCGGCGTCACCGACGTGTCGTCGGCGACCTCGTCCGGCTCGCCGTCGTCGTTCGCCTCGCGGTCGGCCCGCAGCACCGTGATGGCCGCCTCGAAGTCCTCGAGCGAGTCGAAGGCCTGGTAGACGCTCGCGAACCTGAGGTACGCGACCTCGTCGAGCTCGCGCAGCGGTCCGAGGATCGCGAGCCCGATCTCGTACGCGTCGATCTCGGCGGACCCCGACGAACGGAGCGTCTCCTCGACGCGCTGCGCCAGCAGCGCCAGATCGTCCTCGCTCACCGGCCGGCCCTGGCACGCCTTGCGCACGCCGCCCGCGATCTTCTCGCGGCTGAACGGCTCCGTGACGCCCGAACGCTTGACGACGGACAGGCTCGCCGTCTCGACCGTGGTGAACCGCCTGTTGCAGTGCGGGCACTGCCGCCGACGGCGGATCGAGGACCCGTCGTCGGACGTGCGGGAGTCGACCACCCGGGAGTCCGGGTGTCGGCAGAACGGACAGTGCACCACGAACCCCTTCGGCAGGCCCGACGGCGCGGGACCGCGCTCGCCATGGACGTCCAGGTGACGCTAGGCCACCGTGTTCTTCGCATGCAAGGCGACGCGTGCGGTCGTCCCGGAGGGCGCGCCGCCGGACCGGAGGCGTGCGGTCGGCCCGGAAGGGTGCGGTCGGCCCGGAGGCGTGCGGTCGGCCCAGGGGGCCGG
>JAEWCA010000450.1 GCA_023390875.1 Actinomycetes bacterium | reverse complement strand
AGCCGCAGCATCCCCGCGTCGCCGGCGCGCTGACCCTGCTCGATGCGGTCGCACGCGTCGGTCATCCGCAGCGTCACGTGGTCGAGGAGGCGCGCGGGGTCGACGTCGCCGTAGGCGTCGGCGATCACCCGGAGGCCGTGCGCCGCGGCCGCGGGGTCCTCGCCGAGCCGCAGCAGGGGAGAGTTCCAGGCGAAGATCGCGACGTCGTCGAGCGGGATCCCCGGCCCGGCCACGTCCCAGTCGAAGACGCCCGCGAGCGTGTCGCCGTCGAACGCCATGTTGTACATCGCGGTGTCGTGGTGGCACACGATCTCGCCGTCCGCCAGGGCCCGGTCGACGAACCGCCACCGCCGCCGTCCCCGCGGGAAGTCCCGGACCACCGCGTGGTACTCGCGCAGCCAGCGCATCGCCGAGCGGACCTGGTCGTCGGTGAGGTCCTCGGTGCCGATGGGGACCACCCGGCCGGGCAGGTACGTCAGCACCTCGCGACCCTGGTCGTCGGTGCCGAGCACCCGCGGCACGTGCGGGAGACCGGCGTCCGCCAGGAACCCGAGCAGCTCGTGCACCGCGGGAGTCCAGGGGCCGGTCGGACGGCGCACGGTGTCACCGACGCGGACGGCACCACCGACGTTGCCGCCCTCGAGCGGGATCTCGACCTCACGCACGCGAGCCACCGTAGGGCCTGCGGCCCCCGTGTCCCCAGACGATTCCGCGGCCGGCACCGTGGGCTCAGGGCCGCGACGACCCCGCCCGCTCCGGCACGGGGATCCCGCGCCGCCCCAGCTCCTCGGCGACGGTCCGGGGGACCGCCCGGCAGCCGCACTCGCGGGCGTGCTCGAGGTGCCACTCCACGCGGCGGTCCATCGAGGCGCCCGGACCCAGCACGTGCGCGTCGTGCCACTCGGCGTTCATGGGCCCCATGACAGCACCGGCCCGGTCTCCCCGTCGAGGGGAGCCGGGCCGATGGCACAGAGTCGAAGTCAGGACGCGCGCGTGATCATCGCGCGCTTCACTCGTCTTCCCGCGGCGACGGTGTGGTCGCCTCAGAAGGCGCGCGTGATCATCGCGCGCTTCACTTCTTGGATCGCCTTCGTCACCTCGATGCCACGCGGGCACGCCTCGGTGCAGTTGAAGGTCGTGCGGCAGCGCCACACGCCCTCCTTGTCGTTGAGGATCTCGAGGCGCTGCGCCCCGCCCTCGTCGCGGCTGTCGAAGATGAACCGGTGCGCGTTGACGATCGCGGCGGGCCCGAAGTACTGCCCGTCGGTCCAGAACACGGGGCACGACGACGTGCACGCGGCGCAGAGGATGCACTTGGTGGTGTCGTCGAACCGCTCGCGCTGCGCGGCGGACTGCAGGCGCTCCTTGGTGGGCTCGTTCCCGGTGGTGATGAGGAACGGCATGATCTCGCGGTACGACGCGAAGAACGGCTCCATGTCGACCACGAGGTCCTTGATGACCGGCAGGCCCTTGATGGGCTCGACGGTGATCGGCTTCGAGATGTCGAGGTCCTTGAGCAGCGTCTTGCACGCGAGCCGGTTGCGGCCGTTGATGCGCATGGCGTCGGACCCGCACACGCCGTGCGCGCACGACCTGCGGAACGTGAGCGACCCGTCCTGCTGCCACTTCACCTGGTGCAGGGCGTCCAGCACGCGGTCGGTGCCGTGGGCCTGCACGCGGAACTCGTCCCAGTGCGCGACCGTGGGGGACCCGGTGTCGTCGGGCAGGTAGCGCAGGACCTTGAGGGTGACCTCGAACGAGGGGACCTCGCCCACCGTGGTGGGGGCTTCGGCGACAGCAGTCATCAGTACTTGCGCTCCATCGGCTGGTAGCGGGTCATGGTGACGGGCTTCGAGCCCAGCACGAGCTGGTAGCCGTCGAACACGGTGGTGTGCGCGAACGGCCCCTTGCGGTCGCCGTCCTGGTCCGTGCCCCAGCGGCGGTGACCCTCGGTGGGCAGCGGCCGCCGGTACGCCATCGTGTGCCGCATGTAGTTCTTGTCGTCGCGGTCCGGGAAGTCCTCGCGGAAGTGCCCGCCGCGCGACTCGTCGCGGTTGAGGGCGCCGACGACGACCGTCTCGGCGATGTCGAGCAGGAAGCCGAGCTCGACGGCCTCGAGGAGGTCGGTGTTGAACATCCGGCTCTTGTCCTGGACGCTCACGGCGCGGAACCGCTTCTGCAGCGCCTTGACGTCGTCGAGCGCCTGCGTGAGCGACTCCTTGGTGCGGAACACCTGGGCGTTCGCGTCCATCGTCTCCTGCAGCGCCTTGCGGATGTCCGCCACGCGCTCGCCGTCGGGGCGCGTCCGGATCTCCTCGAGCCCCGCGACCACGGTCGCCGCCGGGTCCTCGGGGAGCTCGACGAACGACGCGGTCGACGCGTACTGCGCGGCGGAGATGCCCGAGCGCTTGCCGAACACGTTGATGTCGAGCAGCGAGTTCGTGCCGAGGCGGTTCGACCCGTGCACCGAGACGCACGCGACCTCACCGGCGGCGTACAGGCCGCGGATCACGTCGGTCGAGTTGCGCAGGACCTCGCCCTCGATGTTGGTCGGGATGCCACCCATCGCGTAGTGCGCGGTCGGGTAGACGGGCACGGGCTCGGTGTACGGCTCGATGCCGAGGTACGTCCGGGCGAACTCGGTGATGTCCGGGAGCTTGGCGTCGATGTGCGCGGGCTCGAGGTGCGTGAGGTCGAGCAGCACGTAGTCCTTGTTCGGGCCGGCGCCGCGGCCCTCGCGCACCTCGTTGGCCATCGACCGGGCGACGATGTCGCGCGGTGCGAGGTCCTTGATGGTGGGGGCGTACCGCTCCATGAAGCGCTCGCCCTCGGAGTTGCGCAGGATGCCGCCCTCACCGCGGGCCGCCTCCGACAGCAGGATGCCGAGGCCCGCGAGGCCCGTCGGGTGGAACTGGAAGAACTCCATGTCCTCGAGCGGGATGCCGCGGCGGTAGGCCAGCGCCATGCCGTCGCCCGTGAGCGTGTGCGCGTTCGACGTCGTCTTGAAGATCTTGCCGGCGCCGCCGGTGGCCAGGACCACGGCCTTGGCCTGGAACACGTGGATCTCGCCCGTCGCGAGCTCGTACGCGACGACGCCCGAGACGTTGACCTCCTCGCCGTCCGGCACGTGACCGGCGGCGAGGTCGTGGTCGACGAGCAGGTCGAGCACGTAGAACTCGTTGAAGAACTCGACGTCGTTCTTCACGCACTGCTGGTAGAGCGTCTGCAGGATCATGTGACCGGTGCGGTCCGCGGCGTAGCACGAGCGGCGCACGGCGGCCTCGCCGTGGTTGCGCGTGTGGCCGCCGAACCGGCGCTGGTCGATGCGGCCCTCGGGCGTCCGGTTGAACGGCAGGCCCATCTTCTCGAGGTCGAGCACCGCGTCGATGGCCTCCTTGGCCATGACCTCGGCGGCGTCCTGGTCGACCAGGTAGTCGCCGCCCTTGACGGTGTCGAACGTGTGCCACTCCCAGTTGTCCTCCTCGACGTTCGCGAGCGCGGCGCACATACCGCCCTGCGCGGCGCCCGTGTGGGAACGCGTGGGGTAGAGCTTCGAGATGACGGCGGTGCGCACGCGGGTCGACGACTCGAGCGCCGCGCGCATCCCGGCGCCGCCGGCGCCGACGATGACGACGTCGTACTGGTGGGTCTGCATCCGTTCAGGTCCTTCGGTTCAGTCGGCCGTGCAGAACGACGGCAGCAGGTCGGCCGGCGAGCCCGACGGGCACGGGTCGAACGTGAAGATGACGAGCGTCCCGAGGATCACCGTGACCGCGAACGCGAGGTACAGCAGGCCCTTGAGGACCAGGCGCGTGCCGTCGCGCTCCGCGTAGTCGTTGATGATCGTGCGCACGCCGTTGGTGCCGTGGATCATCGCGAGCCACAGCATCAGCAGGTCCCAGACCTGCCAGAACGGGTTGGCCCACTTGCCGGCCACGAAGCCGAAGTCGATCGCCCGGACGCCCTCGCCCGCGACGAGGTTCACGAACAGGTGGCCGAAGATCAGCACGATCAGCAGCACGCCGGACGCGCGCATGAAGACCCAGCCGTACAGCTCGGTGTTGCCGCGCGTGGTGCGCCGGCCGGGGCCGCCCTTCGGGGGACGGGGTGCCTTGGGGTCCGCGACGAGGGTCATCACTCACCTCCGAACACGTGCATGAGGTGGCGAGGCAGGAAGCCGGCCATGGTCACGACGAACAGGCCGATCACGACCCAGAGCATGACCCGCTGGTACTTCGGGCCCTTGGCCCAGAAGTCGACGAGCACGATGCGGATGCCGTTGAACGCGTGGAACACGATGGCGGCGACGAGGCCGGCCTCGCCGAGGCCCATGATCGGGTTCTGGTACGTCCCGATGACGTCGTTGTATGTCTCGGGGGACACGCGCACGAGGGCCGTGTCGAGCACGTGCACCAGCAGGAAGAAGAAGATCAGGACGCCGGTCACGCGGTGCGCGACCCACGACCACATGCCTTCCCGCCCTCTGTAGAGAGTTCCGGCGGGCGCTTTGGCGGGCGCTGCGGGCACTGGAGGGGCCTCCTGGCGAGTCAGGGGTGTGAGGACGTCGTCGTCCCTGTCGAGCGACGCACGCGCCGGTCGCTGGTTGCGAGAGCTGCCGGAGTGCGCGTCCGTCTCACTGTATAGACACGGGGCCGTCACACCGTGCCCGCCAGGGCCTTCGGTCCCATCTCGGGGGCCGTTTGTGAGGAACTCCACAGCACGCGCCCCCGCTAGCCTTGCCGACCATGGACGCCCACCTCGACGGTCAGGTCCCCGACTTCCACGCGGTCATCCCCGCCGGGGGCGCCGGGACGCGCCTGTGGCCGCTGTCGCGGTCGGGCCACCCCAAGTTCCTGCTGGACCTCACGGGGTCGGGGCGCACGCTGCTGCAGGCGACCGTCGACCGCCTCGTGCCGCTCACGGGCCGCGACCGGGTCCTCGTCGTCACGGGCGCCCGGCACGCCGCCGCCGTCGGCGCGCAGCTGCCGGAGGGCGCCGCCGGCGACGGACC
>JAEWCA010000412.1 GCA_023390875.1 Actinomycetes bacterium | reverse complement strand
CGGTGCGGGCCGTGCCGTGGGTGCGCCACGGCGCCGGTGCCGTGCTGGGCGGCCGTCGTCGGGAGGCGGTCGCGGTGCTGCGCAGCGCGGCGATCACGGTCGGGCTGCTCGTCGTGTTCGGCGCCCTGTTCGCGAGCGCCGACCAGGTGTTCGCGCACCTCGTCCCCCAGGTGCACGGCGACAGGGCGCCGGGCGCCGCGGTCGTCGGGGTGCTCGTCACGCTCGGCGCGCTCACGCTGACGCACCTCGCGACGGCACCGCCGGTGTGGTCGCGCACCCGGCTGCGGGAGGCACCGGCGGCGCGCCGGACCGAGTGGCTGGTCCCGGTCGTCGCGCTGGACGCGCTCGTCGTCGCGTTCGTGCTGGTGCAGGCGGTGGCGCTGCTCGGCGACCCCGCCCGGGTGCTCCCGTCGGGTCACGTACGCCGAGTACGCACGCCAGGGCTTCGCCCAGCTCGTCGTCGCCACGGCGCTGACGCTCGTCGTCGTGGGGGTCGCGGCCCGGCGCGCACCGCGGGCGGACGCGCGGGACAGGCTGGTCGCCCGGGCCGCGCTCGGGGTGCTGTGCGTCGCGACGCTCGGGGTCGTCGCGTCCGCGCTGCGGCGGCTCGACCTGTACGTCGACGTGTTCGGGCTGACGCGGCTGCGGCTGCTCGTGGCGGTCGCGGAGGTCGCGATGGGGGTGGTCCTCGTGCTCGTCCTCGTGGCCGGTGCGCGCGGGTCCGGTCGTTGGTTCCCGCGGGCCGCCGTGTGGGTCGCCGGCACCGCCGTCCTGGGACTCGCGCTGATGAACCCGGACGACGTGATCCTGCGCCACAACCTCACCACGCAGCCCGCGTCGACCATCGACCTCGTGTACCTGCGGGGCCTGTCGGACGACGCCGTGCCCGCGATCGACCGGCTCGACGAGCCGCTGCGGTCGTGCCTGCTCGTCACGACCGAGCAGCCGCCGGCGGATGACTGGCTGAGCTGGTCGTGGGGCCGGGAGCAGGCCCGCGGCGTCGAGCCCGCGGTCCCGCTGCCGTCCTGGTGCCCGGCGCGCGTCGAGGTGGGGTGACCGGTCAGGGCACGCCGAGCCGTTCGAGCAGCAGCGCCCGCAGGCGGGGGTCGGCGAGCGGCCGGAAGTGGCCGGGCGTGTCCAGGACCACGTCGACACCGCCGTCGAGCGAGCTGCTCGCGGGGATGTGCGGGTCCCAGAAGCTGAACGCCGACGTGATCCGGTGGTTGACCGCGAGCTCGGCGCGCAGCGCCACGATCGTCGCGTCCGTCGGCTTGAACGCACGCACGGCCGCGTTCGGGAACCAGCGCGCGTACACCGACCCGGCGAACGGCGTGTTGACCGCGACCATCGACCTGACGCGTCCGTCGGGGTCCTCGCGGAGCATCGCGAGCTTGCCGATCAGACCCCCTTTGCTGTGCGCGACGAGCACGACGTCGCGCAGGTCCTGCTCGACCAGGTAGCGGCCGAGCAGGGCCGCCTGCGCGGGGATCGGCCGGTGGTTGATGCCGAGCTCGGGCAGCACGTGCACCCGGACGCCGTGGTCGTGCAGCACTGTCGCGAGGGGCAGCAGGAACTGCCACGGCTCGTACACGCCGGGCACGAGCACGACGGGCGGCCCGACGGGGTGCTCGGGTGTCCGGAGCGCGTCGGAGCCGGTCCGGGTCGTCGCGCCGGCGGCCTGCCAGCGCAGCACGAACGCGTAGTCGCGCGCGAGCCACCACGCACGCTGCACGAGCCGCCGGCCGCCCGGCCGGGCGCCGACGTGTCGTGGCTGCTCGAGGGGTTCGGGGTCCACGCGCTGGTCAGGCGGCCGCGACCCCGTCGCCGTCGGCCGGTGGCCGGGCCAGCAGCGACAGCAGCAGGAGCAGCACGACGGCGACGATCGCGACACCCAGCACGTACCCCGGCGTCAGCGGGGTGCCGAGGACGAGCGCGAGACCGGCGCCGATCGCGACGACGACCCGCAGGAGCACGCGCTGCGCGCCGAGCCACTCACCGACCGGGCCGGTCGTGACGCCGCGCCGCTCCCCCGCTCCGCGGACCCAGGCGGCCGACCGGGTGTACCCCGACCGCAGGGCGACCGCCGAGTCGCTCCGACCGGACACGAACGCGACGGCGGCCACGACGACCCCGAGCACGAACGCGGACCGCAGCGTGATCTTCAGCAGGGACACGACCTGGTCGTACACGACGACCGCCGCGTCGGGGCGTTGCACCTCGGGTGGCAGCGAGTCCGCGTACACGGACCGTCCGATCGTGAGCGCCAGCCCGAGCACGAGCATCGCCCCGGCGAGCGTCAGCCCCGCGACGACGAGCGCCCTGGCCTTGTTCTGCGACAGCATCACGCCACCGGCGAGGAGCGCGATCACGAGCCACGGCAGCCAGGTGCCGAGCACGTCGAGCATCCGGTACGCGTTCTGCAGCTTCACCAGGTCCGCGCTCTGCGCCAGCGGGAAGCTCGCGTTGATGTTCGGGATGCGGTCCACGATCGTGAACCCCGCGTTCGAGAGCGCCGCCTTGACCTGCTCGATCACCGGCGTGAGGTCGACGGTCAGCGTGCCCTGCGAGTCGATGTCCGCGATCGCGTCCGGGTCGCCGCGCATCACGGCGACGATCTGCTCGTGCGCGACCTTGTTCGCCTGCTCCCACGCCGTCGAGAACGCGTCGGACGTGACGACCCGGTCGACGCCCTTGCGGATGAAGTTGGTCGCGGCGTCGACGAGCGGCCCCTGCAACGCCAGGACCGCGGCCGACAGGCGCGGAGGCAGCCCCAGGTCGGACACCGCGCCCGTCGCGGTCTGCGCGAGGTCCTCGAGGTTGACGGCGTCGACGATCGCGTTGGTCAGCCGGTTCGTCACGGCGGACTGGATCTGCGGGTCGTCGGCCAACGGCGCGACCGTGGCGAGGTACCGGTCGGTGTCCTCCGCGAGCCCCTTGGCCCACACGGCGACGACCGCCACGGGGGCCAGCAGCGCGGCGACGACGATGAGCACGACGG
>JAEWCA010000398.1 GCA_023390875.1 Actinomycetes bacterium | reverse complement strand
GGCGTGCGTCGTGCTGGTCGACGGGCTCGGGTTCACGAACCTCGCCGACCGTGCCGGGCACGCGCCCTTCCTGCGCGGCCGGCTCGGCGGCGCGACCCCGCTGACGAGCACGTTCCCCTCCACCACGGCGACCGCCATGGGCACGTTCGGCCTCGCCGAGCCGCCGGGTGTCACCGGCATGCTGGGCTACACGGTGCGCGTCCCCGCGACCGGCACGCTCGGGAACCTCGTGTCGTGGACCGGCCTGCCGCCGGCCCGCGAGTGGCAGCCCGCCGACACCGTCTTCGAGCAGGTCGTCGCCGCGGGCACGGCCGTGACGAGCATCGGACCCGCACGGTTCGCGGGTTCGGGGCTCACCGAGGCGGCCCTGCGCGGCGCGGCCTACCGCACCGCCGAGAGCCTGGCCGACCGGGTCGACGCGACGCTCGACGTCCTGCGCCGGCCCGGCGTCGCGTACCTGTACTGGGGTGACGTCGACAAGGCCGGCCACCACCACGGGTGGGGCTCGAGCCAGTGGGGCGACGCGCTCGCCGACCTCGACGCCGAGCTCGGCAGGCTGGCCCGGCGACTCCCGCGCGACACCGTGCTCGTGGTGACGGCCGACCACGGGATGGTCGACGTCGACCGCGCGCTGCGGTGGGACGCCGGAACGCACCCGATGCTGTCGCAGGACGTCGCGCTGGTCGCCGGGGAGCCGCGTGCGCTGCACCTGCACCTCGATCCGGACGCCGAGGCCGAGGCCGTCGCCGCGCGCTGGCGTGACGTGCTGGGGGAGCACGCGGTCGTGGCGACGCGCGACGAGGCGGTCGCCGCGGGCTGGTTCGGGGCGCTCACCCCGCGCGTCGAACCGGTGGTCGGTCAGGTCGTCGTCGCGATGACGGGCCGTGCCACCGTGGTCGACTCCACGACCCAGACGCCGGCGTCGCTCGACCTCGTGGGCGTGCACGGCTCGCTCACCCGGCACGAGATGCTCGTGCCCTGCCTGGTCGTCGCATGACGCCGGGCACGACGACCGGAGGTGCGTGACCCGTGGCCGAGCTGGTGTTCTTCTCCGGCACGATGGACTGCGGCAAGTCGACGCTCGCGCTCCAGATGCACCACAACCACGCCGCCCGCGGTCGTGACGGCGTGCTGTTCACGCGGCACGACCGGGCCGGCACGGCCACGATCTCGTCGCGCCTCGGTCTGACGCAGCGCGCGCACGAGGTCGGCGACGACACGGACTTCTGGTCCGAGGTGATCACGCGCCGCACGCACGGCCGGGCCGTCGACTACCTCATCGGCGACGAGGCGCAGTTCTACACCGCGGAGCAGGTCGAGCAGCTCGCCCGGGTGGTCGACGAGCTCGCGGTCGACGTGTACGCGTTCGGCATCTCGACGGACTTCCGCGCCCGGCTCTTCCCCGGCTCGGCGCGGCTCGTGGAGCTCGCGGACCGCGTCGAGGTGCTGCAGGTCAAGGCGCTGTGCTGGTGCGGCGCCCGGGCGACGCACAACGCGCGCACGGTCGGCGGCACGATGGTGGTCGAGGGCGCCCAGGTGGTCGTCGGGGACGTCGCGGCCGGGGCGGACGAGGTCGGGTACGAGGTGCTGTGCCGTCGGCACCACATGCGCCGGATGACCGCGGCTGCCGCACGCGCGGCGTCGCCGAGCGCGCAGATGCTCGACCTCGCACCGGCGCAGGACCAGGGACGGCTCCCGCTCGACGCCTGACCGTTCGGCGGCCGGCCCCCGGTTACTCGGGCTTCGCCCCGAACACGATCTCGTCCCAGCTCGGGACCTTGGCGCGTCCCCGGCGCGACCGCGGGCGGTCGGCGTGCGCGTCCTCCTCGGACGCCGCCGCAGCCGGGGCGTCGGGCACCTCCGGGGTCGGCACGGGCAGCACGACCGCCTCCGCCTCGTGGTCCGCGTCCACGGGGTGCGCACCGGGGACGGACTGCTCGAGCCGCTGGAAGTCGAACGCGTGCTGCGGGCCGAAGCCCTCGAACTCGTCGGCGTCGTCGTCCTCGAGCTCGAGCGTCTGGCGCGTGCCGCGCCGGGCGCGCAGGTCGTCGAGCAGCGCGTGCGTCTCGTCGACCGGGTCGGGCTCCGGCACCGGCGGGACGACGTCGCCCGTCGTCACCGAGCCGTCGGCCTGGAAGTCGAAGACGACGTCGCGGACGGCCGCGAGGTGGCGCCGGGACACGGGCTCGTCGGCGATCTCCGTCTCGGACAGCCACCGGGCCTCGTCCTCGTCCGCCACGACGGTGCGCCGGGACGCGTCGAACGTCCAGCGGGCCTCGCGGGTCTCGTCCGCCACCGAGAAGCGGGCGAACACGGTCCACGGCCCGGACGCCTCCCGCGCCGCGTCCCACGCGAGCGACGCCAGGTCGACGCCGCGCGTCGCGAGCCGGTCCGTCACGAGGTCGCCCAGCGTCGGTGCGCCGACGTCGCGGCCGACCCGCGTGGCGCGGGCCTGCTCGGCGACGTACTCGCGCTCGGCCAGCACCGGTCCCTCGTAGCGACGGACGTGCTCGACCGGGATGCCTGCCGTGTCGGCGACCTCCTGCGTCGTCGCGCCCGCGCGGATCCGCGCCTGGATCTCCCGGGGGCTCAGCGTCCCTGCGCTCTCGGCGCGCAGCTGCTCCAGCTGCGGCCGGTCACGGCGCACGGCAGCCCGCAGCGCCTCGTCGATGCGCAGGCGGAACTGCTCGCCGCCCGGGCCCACGAGGACCAGGTGCTCCCCGTCCTCGTGCAGCCCCTTGAGCTCGAGCTCATTCATACGACCTCCCGGTACCTCGAGGAGAGCCTGCCACCTCTCGGCGCGTGCCGTGCGGATCCGCGGCGGTGCGCCGCCCGGGAGGTGCGCACTGCGATGATGCCGAGCGTGATCACCGAGATCCCGCTCGAGCCGGTGCTGGAGATCATCGGCGTCTTCGTCGGCGCGATGGCGGGTGCGCTCGCCGGCGTGCGCAAGCAGCTCGACGCGTTCGGCATCCTGGTGCTCGGCTGGGCCGCGGGCCTCGGCGGCGGCATGCTGCGCGACGTGCTCATCGGCGCCGTCCCGCCCGTGGGCATCTCGGACTGGCGGTTCATCGTCACGGCGGTGCTCGGCGGCACGGTGATGTACTTCTTCCACCCCCGGCTCGAGCGGGCCCGGCGGTTCATCGTGGTCCTCGACGCCGGTGCGCTCGCGCTGTTCACCGTCGTCGGCACGCTCAAGGGCCTCGAGTGGGGTGCGACACCGGTCGCGGCCGCGCTCGTCGGGGTGATGACGGGCGTCGGCGGGGGAGTGCTGCGGGACCTGCTCACCGCCGAGGTGCCCGTGGTGCTGCAGGACCGCCAGCTGTACGCCATCCCCGCCCTGCTCGGCGCGATCGCGACCGTGGTCCTGTCGGAGCTCGGCGTGCTCGGCCTGTCGGCGAGCGTGGCGATCGTGCTCGTCGTGTTCGGGCTGCGCGTCGCGGCGCTGCGCCTGCGGCTCAGCGTGCCCGGGCCGTGGCGGGGGAAGGCGGGCCTCTGACGTCGTCCGGCAGGATGGACGGCGTGACCGACCTCCGGATGGCAGCGGACCAGGTGGACGAGCTCGTCGCGATCGCCGAGCAGGTGGCGCGCGAGGCGGGTCGGATGGTGCACGAGGGCCGCCCCGACCGGGTCGAGGTGGCCGGCACCAAGTCGAGCGCGGTCGACGTCGTGACGGCGATGGACCTCGCCTCGGAGGAGCTCGTGCGCCGTCGGCTCGCCGAGCTGCGGCCGCGCGACGGGATCCTCGGCGAGGAGCAGGGGTTCGTCCCGGGGACGTCGGGCGTCACGTGGGTCGTCGACCCGATCGACGGCACCGTCAACTACCTCTACGGCATCCCGTCGTACGCGGTGTCCGTCGCCGCCGTCGTCGGGCCCGTGGGAGACGACGGACGTGCCCCCGACCCAGCGACGTGGACCGTGCTCGCCGGGTGCGTGCACGCGCCGGCCGACGGCCGCACGTTCACGGCCGGCCACGGCCGGGGCGCCCACCTGGACGGACGTCGGTTGAGCATCGGCGACGCGCGCCCGTTGAGCGCCTGCCTCGTCGGCACCGGCTTCGGATACCTCGCGTCGCGACGGCGTTCTCAGGCCCGTGTGCTCGTGGACCTGTTGCCCCGGGTACGTGATATTCGTCGCAACGGTTCTGCCGCGATCGAGCTGTGCACGTTGGCGTTCGGCGGCCTCGACCTGTTCTACGAACGCGGGCTCGCCCCGTGGGACCTCGCGGCCCCCTCGCTCGTCGCGCAGGAGGCGGGCGCCCTGGTCACGGGCCTGCACGGGCGCCCCGCCGGGGTGGAGATGACGGTGGCCGGGCATCGCGAACAGGTCGCCGAGCTGGTGTCCGTCCTCGAAGAGATGCGGGCCGACTCGGACATGTGAAAACGCGCGCGAGAGACGCGTCCGAAAGTGGTCACGTGTCCGTGTTCGCAACCGCGCCAGATGTGGTGCAGAATCCCACCGCGCACGGGAACAAAACCTGTCTCTGCGGCATTGATCCCGCGTACGACAATCCACCTGGACCACGGAGTGTGACGCCACACATGGCTACCGACTACGACGCCCCGCGCAAGACCGAGGAGGACCTGAGCGAGGACTCGCTCCAGGAGCTCCAGACTCGGCGCTCGGACAAGAACTCGGGCGTGGTGGACGAGGACGAGACCGAAGCCGCCGAAGGGTTCGAGCTCCCTGGTGCCGACCTCTCGGGCGAGGAGCTCTCCGTGCGGGTCCTGCCCCGCCAGGCGGACGAGTTCACGTGCTCCCACTGCTTCCTGGTGCACCACCGCAGCCAGCTCGCCTACGAGCGCAACGGGCAGCCCGTCTGCTCGGAGTGCGCCGCCTGACGCTGCGCGCAGCACCGATCGACTGACGACGGCCGATCACCCTCCGGGGTGGTCGGC
>JAEWCA010000370.1 GCA_023390875.1 Actinomycetes bacterium | reverse complement strand
CGCGTCGACCTCGTGCTGCCGGCGACCGGCGAGCGCCGTCCGCTGCAGGAGTCCGGCGGCGGCTGGTGGCAGGGCGACGGCCTGGCGCCCGGCACCGACTACGGCTACTCGCTCGACGGCGGCCCGCTGCGCCCCGACCCGCGCACCCGCTGGCAGCCCGACGGAGTCCACGGGCCCAGCCGCGTGCTCGACCCGTCGTCGTGGACCTGGACCGACGACGGCTGGTCGGGCGTCGACGTGCGCGGGCGCGTGCTGTACGAGCTGCACGTCGGGACGTTCACGCCCGGCGGCACCCTGGACTCGGCGATCGAGCACCTCGACGACCTCGTCGGGCTCGGCGTCGACGTCGTCGAGCTCATGCCGCTCGCCGCGTTCGACGGGCCGCGCGGCTGGGGGTACGACGGCGTCGCGATCTCCGCCGTGCACGAGCCCTACGGCGGGCCGGGCGCGCTGCAGCGCTTCGTCGACGCCGCGCACGCCCGCGGCCTCGGCGTGTGCCTCGACGTCGTGCACAACCACCTCGGCCCGTCCGGCAACTACCTCGCCGAGTTCGGCCCCTACTTCACCGACGCGCACCACACGCCGTGGGGCGCGGCCGTCAACCTCGACCAGGACGGGTCGCACGAGGTGCGTCGGTGGATCTGCGACAGCGCCCTGGGCTGGCTGCGCGACTTCCACGTCGACGCCCTGCGGCTCGACGCCGTCCACGCCCTCGTGGACGGCTCGCCGCGGCACCTCCTCGCGCAGCTCGCGGACGAGGTCGCCGCCCTGTCCGCCGAGCTCGGCCGGCCGCTGTCCCTCGTCGCGGAGTCCGACCTGAACGACCCGGCGACCGTCATGCCGACCCCCGAGGGCCTCGGCATGACCGCGCAGTGGGCCGACGACGTGCACCACGCGATCCACACGCTCGTCACCGGCGAGCGGCACGGCTACTACGTCGACTTCGGCTCCCCGCAGGTGCTCCGCACGGCCCTGACCGGTGCGTTCGTGCACGCCGGGACGTGGTCGACGTTCCGGGACCGCACCTGGGGCCGGCCCGTGCCGCCCGGCACCGACGGGCACCGGTTCGTCGTGGCCGCCTCCAACCACGACCAGGTCGGCAACCGCGCGCTGGGCGACCGCCCGTCCGCCCGGCTGGCCCCCGGGCGGCTCGCCGTCGAGGCCGCGCTCGTGCTGCTGTCGCCGTTCACGCCGATGCTGTTCATGGGCGAGGAGTGGGGTGCGTCGACGCCGTGGCAGTACTTCACGTCGTACCCCGACGCCGAGCTCGGCGCCGCGGTGAGCCGAGGGCGGCGCGCGGAGTTCGGCGGGCACGGCTGGCGCGACCTGTACGGCGAGGACGTCGAGGTCCCCGACCCGCAGTCGCCCGACACGTTCCGGCGCAGCGTGCTCGACCGGTCCGAGGCCACCGCGGAGCCCCACGCTCGCGTGCTCGACTGGTACCGCCGGCTCGTCGCGCTGCGCCGGTCGGTGCCGGACCTCGCGTCCGGCGACCTCGCCGCGACGGACCTCACCTGGGGCGACGGGTCCGATGACGGGCCGTTCGACGGCTGGCTCGTCGTGCACCGCGGCGCCGCGCGCGTCGTGGTGAACCTGTCCGACGCACCACGGGACGTCCGCGTCGACGTCGAGGGGCCGCTCGACCTCGCCGAAGCGTGGGAGCCGGTCACGATGGCGGTCGACGACGGCGGCGTCGTCGTCGGTCTCGGCCCCCGGTCGGTCGCGGTCCTCGTCCCGCCCGCGGGGTGAGCGAGCCAGCCGCCCGGCCCGCTCAGGCGAGCAGCGCCGCGCCGTCCGCCGCGAGCGACCCGAGCCGGGACAGCGCCCGGTAGTACTTCTTGCGGTAGCCCCCTGCGAGCATCTCCGGCGAGAACAGCGCGCGCTCCCCCGCCCCGCCGAGCAGCACGGGCACGTCCCGGTCGTACAGCCGGTCGACGAGCACGACGAGCCGCAGCGCGACGTCCTGCGTGGGCACGGGCCCGACGCCGGTGAGCCCGACCAGGCCGACGCCGTCGAGCAGCGCGCCGTACCGGCTGGGGTGCACGGTCGCGAGGTGGTCGAGCAGCGCCTCGAAGTCGTCGAGCGTCGCGTCCGGACGGTCGGCGACGGCGGCCCGGACGACGTCCTCGCCGAGCCCGTCGGCGTCCGTCACGACGGCGCGGTGCCGGTAGTCCTCGCCGTCGACGCGCAGCACCTCGAACCGGGCGGCGAGCGCCTGGATCTCGCGCATGAAGTCGTCCGCCGCGAACCTGCCCTCACCGAGCGAGCCGGGCAGCGTGTTCGACGTGGCCGCGAGCGCGACGCCCCGGTCGGTGAGCTCGCGCAGCAGGCGGCTCATGAGGACGGTGTCGCCCGGGTCGTCGAGCTCGAACTCGTCGATGCACACCAGCTTGCGCGTCGCGAGCGCCTCGACGGTCGGCTGGAACCCGAGGGCGCCGACGAGGTTGGTGTACTCGACGAACGTGCCGTACGCGCTGTCGTGCGTGCCGACGGCGTGCGCGAGGGACGTGAGCAGGTGCGTCTTGCCGACGCCGAAGCCGCCGTCGAGGTAGACCGCGACGGGCGCGGCGGCCTTGCGGAACAGCCCCTTGCGCCCGCCTCCCGAGGAGATGGTCCGCGCGGCGGCACGCAGCCGCTCGACCGCGGCACGCTGCGTCGGGTGCGCGGCGTCCGGGACGTACGAGTCGAACGAGGCGTCGGCGAAGTGCCGCGGCGGCACGAGCTCGGCCAGCAGACGGTCCGGCGTCACGACGGGGCGCCGCTGCGTGAGCGAGGCCGGCACGCCGTCGCGCGTCGCGGGCGCGGCGAGGTGGGCGCCGTCCGGGAGGGTCACCCGGAAAGCGTACGGCGGCGCCCGCGTGGCCTCGTCCCGGGGTGACGAGCCTCACGGCGGGGGTCGCTTACACCCGTCCTGGACGGGTGTCCCACATCTCGGGAAGAAGTCTCATCATCCGGACCGGGTCTCCCAAGTCAGCCGATCGCATGACAACCTCGTGCGGTGATCGCGTCCGGGAGCCTCGTCTCGTGTCGGCCCATGTGTGCCGACGCGGCGGCCCCGTGCATGTGCTGCTGCTGTCCGCGGATCGACTGACCCCGCCCCTCGTCCCCCCTCGGGCGCGCGGTCTGCCGCCCGAAGCTCCGTCCCTCGCAGACGGTGGGTGCAGCCGCACGTCCATGATCCCCTGGAGGTAGCGCCCGATGGCGCAGACCAGGATCGCCCCGCCCGCAGCCCGCCCCGAGGGCCAGTGGGCGTTCGACCAGCGTGAGCCGCTCAACGGCAACGAGAAGTTCAAGCAGGAGGACGACGGCCTCAACGTCCGTCACCGGATCGAGACGATCTACTCCCGCGAGGGCTTCGCGTCCATCCCCGGCGAGGACCTGCGCGGTCGCATGCGCTGGTGGGGCCTCTACACCCAGCGCAAGCCCGGGATCGACGGCGGCAAGACCGCCACGCTCGAGCCGCACGAGCTCGACGACGAGTACTTCATGCTCCGCGTCCGCTGCGACGGCGGCGCCCTGACGCTCGCCCAGCTGCGCGTGATCGCGGACATCTCCACGGAGTTCGGCCGCACGACGGCGGACATCACCGACCGGCAGAACATCCAGCTGCACTGGATCCGCATCGAGGACGTGCCGGAGATCTGGCGCCGCCTCGAGGCCGTCGGGCTGTCCACGCAGGAGGCCTGCGGCGACACGCCCCGCGTCATCCTCGGCTCCCCCGTGGCCGGCGTCGCGGCCGACGAGATCATCGACGGCACGCCCGCGGTCCGGGAGATCTCCGAGCGCTACATCGGCGACCCCGCGTTCTCGAACCTGCCGCGCAAGTTCAAGACCGCGATCAGCGGGTCGCCGCACCAGGACGTCGCGCACGAGATCAACGACGTCGCGTTCGTCGGCGTCGTGCACCCCGAGCTCGGGCCGGGCTTCGACGTGTGGGTCGGCGGCGCGCTGTCGACCAACCCGAAGCTCGGCGTCCGGCTCGGCGCGTTCGTCACGCTCGACCAGGTGCCCGAGGTCTGGACCGGTGTCGTCGGCATCTTCCGCGACTACGGCTACCGCCGCCTGCGCACCCGCGCCCGTCTGAAGTTCCTCGTCGCCGACTGGGGTGCCGAGGTCTTCCGCGACGTGCTGGAGGCCGAGTACCTCGGGTACCACCTGCCGGACGGGCCGGCCCCCGAGCCGCCGCCCACGGGGCGCCGCGACCACGTCGGTGTGCACCCGCAGAAGGACAGCCGCTTCTACGTCGGGGCGGCGCCGATCGTGGGCCGCGTGTCCGGGCCGCTCCTGTCGCAGCTCGCCGACCTCCTCGAGGCCGCCGGGTCCGACCGGCTGCGGCTCACGGTCGAGCAGAAGATCGTCGTGCTGGACGTCGCGGCCGACAAGGTCGACGCGCTCGTCGACGGCCTCGAGGCCCTCGGGCTCGCGGTCCGCACGGCGTCGACGTTCCGTCGCGGCACGCTCGCGTGCACCGGCATCGAGTTCTGCAAGCTCGCGATCGTCGAGACCAAGGCCCGCGCCAAGGCGCTCGTCGGCGAGCTCGAGGAGCGGCTGCCGACGTTCGACCAGCCGATCACGATCAACCTCAACGGCTGCCCCAACTCGTGCGCGCGCATCCAGACCGCCGACATCGGCCTCAAGGGTGCGCTCGCGGGCGGCGAGGACGGCTACCAGGTCCACCTCGGCGGCGGTCTGGGTCTGACCAGCGGGCTCGGGAAGACGCTGCGCGGCCTGCGCGTTCCCGCCGACGAGCTGCCCGACTACGTCGAGCGGGTCACGAGGAAGTTCGACGAGCAGCGCACCGAGGGCGAGCTGTTCGCCCAGTGGGTGCACCGGGCCGACGAGGAGGACCTGCGATGAGCGAGTCCGGCCAGCGCGCGGTGCCGTACTACTGCCCGTTCTGCGCGAGCGAGGACCTGTGGCCGGCGAGCGAACGGCACGGCGAGTGGGAGTGCCGCTCGTGCGCCCGGGCGTTCGCGCTGAAGTTCGTGGGGGTGAAGGCATGACCGTGGACACCACCGACCTGCGCCGGCTCGCCGAGGACGCCGGTCGGGAGCTCGAAGGGGCTCACCCGTCGGAGATCCTCGCGTGGGCGGGCCGCACGTTCGGCTCCGACCTCGTGGTCGCGTCGTCGATGGGCGACGAGGTGCTCGTCGACCTGGCCGCCAAGGCCGTCCCGGGGATCGACGTGATCTTCCTCGACACCGGCTACCACTTCGCGGAGACGCTCGGCACGCGCGACTACTACGCCGACTTCACGAACATCTCGCTGCGCACGATCCTGCCGCTGCGCACGGTCGCCGAGCAGGACGCCGAGCACGGTCCGCGCCTGCACGACCGCGACCCGAACCTGTGCTGCGCGTTGCGCAAGGTCGAGCCGCTCGAGCGCGGCCTCGCCCCGTACCGGGCCTGGGTCACGGGCATGCGCCGCGAGGACGCCCCGACGCGCACCGACATCGCGGTCGTCGGCTGGGACGTCAAGCGTGACAAGGTCAAGCTCAACCCGCTCGCCGCCTGGACGCAGGCCGACGTGGACGCCTACGTCGAGGAGCACCACGTGGTGCTCAACCCCCTGCGGCAGGCGGGCTACGCCTCGATCGGCTGCGCGCCGTGCACGCGCGCGGTCGCCCCCGGTGAGGACCCGAGGGCCGGGCGCTGGTCCGGCACCTCCAAGACGGAATGCGGTCTGCACACATGACGACGACGGTCTCCCCCGAGCGCACGGGACTCACGCAGCTGGACGCCCTCGAGTCCGAGGCGATCCACGTCATGCGCGAGGTCGCCGGCGAGTTCGAGCGCCCGGTGCTGCTGTTCAGCGGCGGCAAGGACTCGATCGTGATGCTGCACCTCGCCCGCAAGGCCTTCTGGCCGGCGCCGGTGCCGTTCACGCTCATGCACGTCGACACCGGGCACAACTTCCCCGAGGTCATCGACTACCGCGACGCCACGGTCGCCGAGCTCGGGCTGCGCCTCGTCGTCGCGAGCGTGCAGGACGCGATCGACGACGGTCGCGTGGTCGAGCGTCCCGACGGGTCGCGCAACCCGCTGCAGACCGTGCCGCTGCTCGACGGCATCACGGCGAACAGGTTCGACGCGGTGTTCGGCGGCGGTCGGCGCGACGAGGAGAAGGCGCGCGCCAAGGAGCGGATGTTCTCGCTGCGCGACGAGTTCGGGCAGTGGGACCCCCGCCGGCAGCGGCCCGAGCTGTGGGACCTGTACAACGGCCGCCACAAGCCCGGTGAGCACGTGCGCGTGTTCCCGCTGTCGAACTGGACCGAGCTCGACGTGTGGCGGTACATCGAGCGCGAGGAGATCGTCCTGCCGTCGATCTACTACGCGCACGAGCGCGAGGTGTTCGCGCGCGACGGCATGTGGCTCGCGCCCGGCGAGTGGGGCGGCCCCCGCGCGGGCGAGACGCTCGAGACCCGCACCGTGCGCTACCGCACGGTCGGCGACATGAGCTGCACCGGCGCGGTCGACTCGAGGGCCACGACGGTCGCGGACGTGATCGCCGAGATCGCCGCGAGCCGGCTCACCGAGCGCGGCGCGACGCGCGCAGACGACCGGGCCTCGGAGGCCGCCATGGAGGACCGCAAGCGCGAGGGCTACTTCTGATGACGACGGACACCACGGCGCCCGCCGAGGCCGGGGCGACGACCGACCACACGCAGCGCGACCTGCTGCGCCTGGCGACGGCCGGCTCGGTCGACGACGGCAAGAGCACGCTCATCGGCCGGCTGCTCTACGACACGAAGTCGGTGCTCGCCGACCAGCTCGCGGCCGTCGAGGCGGCGACCGCGGCGCGCGGCGGCGGCGCCGTCGACCTCGCGCTGCTCACGGACGGGCTGCGGTCCGAGCGCGAGCAGGGCATCACGATCGACGTCGCGTACCGGTACTTCTCGACGGCCCGGCGCGCGTTCGTCCTGGCGGACACGCCCGGCCACGTCCAGTACACCCGCAACATGGTCACGGGCGCGTCGACGGCCGAGCTCGCGATCGTGCTGGTCGACGCGCGCAAGGGCGTCCTCGAGCAGACCCGGCGACACGCCACCATCACCGCGCTGCTCGGCGTCCCGCACGTGGTGCTCGCCGTGAACAAGATGGACCTCGTGGACTTCGACGAGGCGACGTTCCGGTCGATCGCGGACGACTTCACGCAGTACGCGTCGGCCATCGGCCTCGCGGACGTGCAGGCCGTGCCGCTGTCGGCCCTCGACGGCGACAACGTCGTCGACCGGTCCGCCCGCACGCCCTGGTACGACGGCCCGACGCTGCTCGAGCACCTCGAGGCCGTCCCGGTGGATCGCGACGCGCGCACCGAGGCGTTCCGGTTCCCCGTGCAGGTCGTCATCCGTCCGCGCACGCCCGAGCACCCGGACTACCGCGGCTACGCGGGGCGGATCGCGTCGGGCGTCGTGCGGGTCGGCGACGAGGTCACGGTCCTGCCGTCCGGCAAGACGAGCACGGTGACGGGCATCGACACGTTCGACGGCCCGCTCGACGAGGCCCACGCGCCGCAGTCCGTGACGCTGCGACTCGCCGACGACGTCGACGTTGCCCGCGGCGACGTGCTCGTCCCGTCCGGGTCGGCCGTCACGACGGGCCAGGACCTCGAGGGCACGGTGTGCTGGCTCGCCGAGCGGCGCAGCGTCCTCGGTGCCCGGCTGCTCGTCCGGATCGGCACGCGGACCGTGCGGGCGCTGCTGCGCGAGGTCAACGCGCGGCTCGACGTCGACACGCAGACCGTCGAGGTGTGGGACGGGGTCGACACGCTGCACGCGGTCGACGCGACCGACACGTCGTCCGACGTCGCACCGCGGGCCCTCACGCTCAACGCGATCGGCCGCGTCAAGGTCCGCCTCGCCGAGCCCGTGCTGCTCGACGACTACGCGGACCACCGCCGCACGGGCGGCTTCCTGCTCGTCGACCCCGCGGACGGCACCACGCTCGCCGCCGGTCTCGTGGGTCCGACGCTGCTCGACCGGCTCACGCCCGCCGCTCCCCCGAGCACGCACGACGACGACTGGCTCGCCGGGGCCGGGATATGACGGACGCGCCGCGGCACGCGCTGCTCCTCGACCTGCACGGCCGCAAGGTCGTCGTGGTCGGG
>JAEWCA010000336.1 GCA_023390875.1 Actinomycetes bacterium | reverse complement strand
CGGCCGCCGGCCCAGCCCAGCGGCGCCGGCCGCCCCCCCCGGCGACGATGTCCGTTTCACCCGGGACGTCCGTCCCGAGTGTGACCCGGAGCACCACACGTTCGCCTCGACAGCCCCGGGAAGCGGTTCGTAGGTTCGATGCATCCACACAGGGCGGCGACGCCCGTCGAGGACACCGATCCGGAAGAGCTCCGGGACACCGTCCTCGCGGCCCGTCGCCCTTCGTGCGCCCGGCGCCAGCGTCGCCGTCGCATCGGTCTGGTGGGCCCACCCGGGTCCGCCCGGCCGTCCGACAGGACGACCGAAGGGGGCTGGACGTGGCAACCACGTTCGACAGGCTCGTGATGGAGCCGCGAAGAACCGAGCAAGTCAAGATCAAGTCGACCGGGACGAACGAGAACGAGTCGTCCCAGAGCCCGTCGCTGATGCTGCTGGTCCTGCTGGCCGCAGCCGGCATCATCATCTACGCGGCGTTCCTGCTGAACCCCGCCAACCGCGGCGACTGGCTGCCTTACGTGCTGGTCATCCTCGCCGAGTCGGTGCTGGTCGCCCACGCGCTGCTGGCGATGTGGACCGTGCTGTCCAGCGGGTACAACCCGCGCGGGTTCTCCTTCAACCTCGCGCAGGACCGGCTGTACGACATCGCGGAGATCATCCGCGACGGCATCGAGGACAAGCCGCAGGAATGGCGGATGTACCTCCAGGAGTGGCCGATCTCCGTCGACGTGTTCATCACGACGTACGGCGAGGACATCAACTCGATCCGCAGCACGGTGACCGCCGCCGTCGCGATGCAGGGCAAGCACGACACGTACGTGCTCGACGACGGCCGGTCCGACGAGGTCCGCGACCTCGCCGCCGAGCTGGGCGCGCGGTACATCCGCCGGCTGTCCAGCAACGGCGCCAAGGCGGGGAACATCAACCACGCGCTGTCGCTCACCAAGGGTGACTTCTTCGTCATCCTCGACGCCGACTTCGTGCCCAAGCCGAACTTCCTGCACGAGACCGTGCCGTTCTTCGCCACCGACGACGTCGCGTTCGTGCAGACGCCGCAGGTGTACGGGAACCTGCACTCGGTGATCTCGAAGGGCGCCGGCTACATGCAGTCGGTGTTCTACAAGTTCATCCAGCCGGGCCGCAACCGGTTCAACGCCGCGTTCTCCGTCGGCACGAACGTCATCTACCGTCGCTCGGCCGCCGACTCCATCGGCGGCATCTACTCCGACTCGAAGTCGGAGGACGTGTGGACGTCGCTCATGCTGCACGAGAAGGGCTGGCGGACCGTCTACATCCCGACGGAGCTCGCCGTGGGGGACACCCCGGAGACCGTCGAGGCGTACACCAAGCAGCAGCTGCGCTGGGCGACCGGCGGGTTCGAGATCATGCTCACCCACAACCCGCTGAGCCGGAAGCGCAACCTCACGATGGACCAGCGGCTGCAGTACCTGGTGACGTCGACGTTCTACCTCACCGGCATCGCACCCCTGCTGCTGATCCTGGTGCCGCCGCTGCAGATCTACTTCAACCTCACGCCCATGAACCTCACGATCACGCCGCTGCAGTGGTTGCTGTACTACGCGGGGTTCTACGTGATGCAGATCCTGGTGGCGTTCTACACGCTCGGCTCGTTCCGGTGGCAGGTGCTGCTGCTGGCGGCCGTGTCGTTCCCGATCTACACGCGGGCCCTGATCAACGCGATCACCAAGAAGGACCAGAAGTGGCACGTGACCGGGCAGAAGGGTGCGTACCGCTCACCGTTCGCGTTCATGATGCCGCAGATCCTGTTCTTCCAGTTCCTGCTCATCACCACGGTGGTCGGGCTGTGGAAGGACCTCGGGAACGGGTACGGCTCCCTCGCCGTCGCCTGGAACGCCACGAACACCCTGATCCTCGGCAGCTTCGTCGTCACCGCCTGGAAGGAGGGTCACCTCGCCCGCAAGGCCGCCAAGGCCGAGCGTGAGGCCGAGGTCGAGACCCCGCAGGACGACGCGCCCGCCGCACTCGAGACCGCATCCACCGGAGGTGCCGCATGACCTGGGGAAGCCGCATCAGACTCGTCGTGGGCACGATCCTCGTGCTCGTCCTGGCCGCGTTCGCCACCTACAAGCTGAACGAGAGCAAGGGGGTCGCCGCGAGCGACTCCGCGCAGATCCTCGCCAAGACGTACACGGTCGGGACGCCGTACGCGGGGCTCGTCGTCGACCAGAAGGTCGACGTCGGCGACACCGTGACGGCCGGCCAGCCGCTGTTCGTCATCGACTCCGCGGCCCTGCAGTTCGACCTGAAGAACGGGTTCGCGAAGTCGGCGACCGAGGCCACGCAGATCGACGACCAGGGCCGCCTCGTGGTCCTGGCCACCGGTGACGGCACCGTCACCAAGGTCGCGTCCGAGCGGGGCACGTTCGTGCAGTCCGCGACGGACCTCGCCACCGTGCAGAAGGCGGACACGCTGTACGTCCAGGCCGAGTACACGCTCACCGCCAAGGAGTACGCACGGGTGAAGGACGACGCCGCCGTGACGGTCGTCCTGCCGAACCAGCGGACCATCTCCGCGCACGTGGACAAGGTCAAGGTGAAGACGGTCGCCGGCGAGGCGCAGGCCGTCATGACCCTCAAGGGCGACCAGCTCAAGGACGGCGCCCAGAACGGGCTCGTCGCCGCGGGCACCCCGGTCACCGCCGAGCTCCAGCTCGAGAACGACGGTGTCGTGACCCGTGCGGCCGCGGACGTGAAGGGCTACCTGGGAGGCATCTTCGGATGACGGCACGAGTGACAGAACCCACGACCGAGGTGCGTCCCCCGCCCCCGAACCGGCGGCGGTGGATCACCGTGGTGGCCGCGACGATCGCGGTGGTGCTCGGAGCGGCCGTCGTGCTGTGGGCCCCCTGGGCCTCCGACGACAGCGCGTCCGACGGCACCGCGTCCGACGGCACCGGCTCCGCCCCGCAGGGCCCCGTCAGCGGACCCGCGGACGCGACGCCCCCGAAGGTGGACAGCGCGGCGCTCGTCGCGGCCGTGCCCGACGAGCAGGTCGCCAAGGTCGCCCCGGTGCGGCTCGCCGACGGCGTGGTCCCGCCCACCAACCGCTGGTACAGCGGCCTGGTGTTCGGCGACCAGCCGCAGCCGGTGTTCGCCGAGCCGCTGTCGTTCGGCCTGACGGACTCGGGCTTCACGCTCGGGCTCCCGAAGCCGGTGGTCAGCGAGAAGGCGATCGTCGCGCCGCACGTGCCGGCCGTGACCGTGGACGCCGGGGCCGCCTCGGCCCGGGTCAGCGCCGCGGACCCGGTGAGCGTGACGGTCGACCTGCTCGACGCGTCGGGTGCCGTGCTCGGGCACGTGGTGCTCGCGGAGGGCTCGCCCTTCGTCAGCTTCACGGCCGAGCAGGACGTCACGCTGGTCTCGAGCGTGGCGGGCGGGTCCTTCGAGGCCGGCTCCGACGGTGCCGCGACCGCGGACGCGGGCGACTCCCAGTGGGGGCTCGTCGGCGGGAAGTCCGACAGCGGGTCCACGACGCTCGGCAAGGGCGAGTCGGCCAGCTGGTACGCGCTGCCCCCGAAGGCGTCCGCCGCCGCGAAGAAGGCCCTCGCGACCGCCGCGGCCGACCCGGTCACCGGTGTCGACGTGTCGTACGGCGTGGGTGACGACGTCGCCCGCACCACGCTCACGTACACGACGGCCGGGGGCTCCCCGACGGCGTACGTGACCATGCCGCACCACCGCACGGGCGACCAGCCCGACCGGAAGGACTGCGACCTGGGCGCGTACCCGAGCGTGTACGGCGACCTGGAGCTGTGCGCAGGCTCGCAGCTCACGTCGTACGCCCCCGCGGTGCCGGCGTCGAGCAAGCTGGACCTCGACGGCATCTCGGCCGAGCAGAAGTCGGCGATCGTCGAGGCCCTCAAGGCGGACGTCACGGCCACCCCGGCGTTCCCGTCGGACACGTACTTCGGCGGCAAGGCGCTCGACCGCGCGGCGTCGCTCGTGGTGCTCGGCGAGCAGCTCGGGGCGGACGACGTCGTGGCGGACCTCAAGAAGAAGACGGTCGAGCAGCTCGAGGAGTGGGGCGACCCGCAGGGCTGCACGCAGCGTGACGCGCGGTGCGTCGTCTACGACAAGTCCGCCCGCTCGGCCGTCGGGCTGACGCCGTCCTTCGGGTCGGACGAGCTCAACGACCACCACTTCCACTACGGCTACATCCTCTCGGCGGCGGGCCTGCTCGCGCAGGACGACCCCGCCCTTGCGAAGAAGATCGCACCGGTGATGAACCTGCTCGGGCAGGACATCGCCGCGGCGAAGCCGTCGGACGAGCTGCCGCAGCTGCGGTCGTTCGACCCGTACGCGGGCCACTCGTGGGCGTCAGGCACCTCGCCGTTCGCCGACGGGAACAACCAGGAGTCGTCGTCCGAGGCGGTCAACGCGTGGAACGGCCTGGGCCTGTGGGCGCAGGCGTCGGGGCAGAAGGATCTCCGGACGGAGGCGACCTGGCTCGCGTCGACCGAGGCCTCGACCGCCAAGGCGTACTGGACGAACCCCGACCTCAGCGACTTCGAGTCGTTCGGGCACACGATCCTGTCGCTCAACTGGGGCGGGAAGCGGGACTACGCCACGTGGTTCAGCCCTGACCCGAACGCCATCCTCGCCATCCAGCTCATCCCGATGGGCCCGGTGCAGACGTACCTGGCCGCCGGGGTGGACCCGGAGCAGATCCGGGCGTCGGTGAAGGAGGCCACGCCGTCGGGCTACGGCGTGCAGTTCGGCGACTACCTGCTGATGTACTCCGCCCTGGCCGGCGCTGACGACGCGGCGGCCGCCTGGAAGGAGGCGACGGGTCTGCCGGACACGTCGATCGACGACGGGAGCTCGCGCGCCGCGATGCTCGCGTTCATCGCCTCGGCACAGGCGCACCCGACCGCCGGTCGCTGACCAGCAGCGGCGACCGGCCGCACGAAGCGACGCCCGCTCCCACCGCCCCCGGGAGCGGGCGTCGTCGTGCCCGGGGAC
>JAEWCA010000239.1 GCA_023390875.1 Actinomycetes bacterium | reverse complement strand
GAGCAGGCCGGCGCGGCGGCCGAGGAGCGAGCGGAGCGCCGGGAACAGGTCGAGCGCGTCGTCCATCCGGCCGGCAGCCGCGGACCCGGCGCCGTCCGCGACGAGCTGCAGGTTCTCGCGCGCGGTGAGCTGCCCGAACGCCTGCTGCCCCTGCGGCACGTACGCGAGCCCGCGCCGCACGCGCTGGTGCGGGCGCAGCCGGGTCACGTCCTCCCCGTCGAGCGTGACGCGCCCGCTGCGGACCGGCAGCAGGCCGACGGCCGCGCGCAGGAGCGTCGTCTTGCCCGCGCCGTTGTGGCCCATGACCGCGGTGACGCCCCCGTCGTCGACCGCCACGTCGACGCCGTGCACCACGGACGTGCGCCCGTACCCGACGTGGACACCGGTGAGCTCGAGCATCATGCGCCTCCCGTCTCGTCCGCGGCGCGGCCCGCCGGGGCGGTCCCCCGCGACCCTGCCGCGCGTCCCAGGTACACCTCGACGACCCGCGGGTCGGCCTGCACCTGCGCGACCGTCCCCTCGCTGAGCACGCGGCCCTGGTGCAGGACGGTCACGGACGAGGCGAACGACCGCAGGAACTCCATGTCGTGCTCGACGACGACGACCGTGCGCTGCTCGCCGATCCGCTGCAGCAGCTGCCCGGTCTCCTCGCGCTCGGCCTGGCTCATCCCGGCGACGGGCTCGTCGAGCAGCAGCAGCCGGGCGTCCTGGACGAGCAGCATGCCGATCTCGAGCCACTGCTTCTGCCCGTGCGCGAGCACCCCGGCGGGGGTGTCCCGCAGGTGCGTGAGCCCGACGGTCTCGAGGGCCGCGTCGACCGTCTCGGGGACGGTGCGGCGGCGGCGCATCAGCGACCACGCGCCGCGGCCGGCGCCCGCGGCGATGTCGAGGTTCTGCAGCACGCTGAGCTCGTCGAACACCGACGCCGTCTGGAACGTGCGCCCGACGCCGGCCCGGGCCACCTTGTGCGAGGCTCGCCCGACGAGCTCGACGCCGCCGAACCGCACCGAGCCCGTCGCGGGCGCCAGGCCCGTGATGGCGTCGACGATGGTCGTCTTGCCGGCGCCGTTCGGGCCGATGAGGAACCGCAGGTCGCCCTGCGTCACCGTGAGGTCCACGCCGTCGACGGCCACGAACCCGTCGAACACCACGCGCAGGTCGCGGATCTCCAGGTAGTCGTGCCGGAACCGGGCGGGCGGTGCGGCGATGACGGTCTCGAGCGCCTGCGCGTCGAGCGTGCCCTCGCCCGGGACCGGATCGGGGGTCGAGTCGGTCATGCGGTCCTCCCCGGCAGGGTCTCGGCGAGCAGCGGGGCGTCGTCGCTGCGCGGCGTGCCGTCGTCAGGTGACCCGGGCTCGTCATCCCGGATCCCGGGACCGGCGCGACGCCGCCGCCACACCTGACCCAGCGTGGCCAGCCCGTTCGGCAGGAACGCGACGACGCCGATGAACAGCGCGCCCTGGAAGTAGGTCCAGAACGACGGGAACTGCTCGGACAGGCTCGTCTCCGCCCAGGAGACGGCGATCGCGCCGAGCACCGGGCCGAGCAGCGTCGCGCGGCCGCCGATCGCGACGCCCACGAGGAACGCGATGGACGGCACCACCCCGACGTCGGCCGGCGAGATGATCCCCACGATCGGCGTGAACAGCGCGCCGCCGATCGCCGCGAAGCACGCCGCCGTCGCATAGGCCACGACCTTGACGCCCGCCGGGTCGTAGCCGAGGAACCGCACGCGGTTCTCCTGGTCGCGGACCGCGACGAGCAGCTCGCCCCACCGCGAGCGCATGAGCAGCCGGGTCACCGCCACCATCACCAGCAGCACCCCGGCGGCGATGAAGTAGAGCATCCGCTTGTTCACGGGGTCGGACAGCGTGAAGCCGAAGAAGCTGCGGAACCCGTTGAGCCCGTTCGTGCCGCCGGTGACCTTCTGCTGGCCGATCAGCAGGATCGCGAACGCCGCCGCGAGCGCCTGCGACAGGATCGCGAAGTACGCGCCGCGCACCCGCCGCTTGAACACCGCGAGGCCGAGCAGCGCCGCGAGCCCGGTGGGGACGACGAGGATCGCGACGACCGTGACGACCGGGTCGCGGAACGGCTCCCACCAGCCGGGCACCGTGCCGTCTCCGTACAGCAGCATGAAGTCGGGGACCCCGCCGGGGCCCGCGTCGGCGAGCTTGAGGTGCATCGCCATGAGGTACCCGCCGAGCCCGAAGAACACGCCCTGGCCGAGGGTGAGCATCCCGCCGCGACCCCACGCGAGGCCGATGCCGACGGCGACCATGGCCAGGCAGAGGAACTTGGCGAGCAGGTTGAGCCGGAAGTCGGACAGCATGCCGGGCGCGACGACGAACAGCAGCACCGCGGCGGCCGCGAACCCGCCCCACAGGCGCAGCCGGGCGCTCATGCGAGGCTCCGCGACCGGACGGAGACCAGGCCCTGCGGCCTGACCTGCAGGAACGCGACGATGACGACGAACACGAGCACCTTCGCGATCGACGCGGTCGTCGAGTACTCGAACGTGGCCTGCAGCAGCCCGAGCGCGAGGGCAGCGATCGCCGCGCCCTTGAGCTGCCCGATGCCGCCGACGACCACCACGAGGAACGCGTCGACGATGTAGCTCGTGCCGAGCGTCGGGCCGATGGACCCGAGCAGCGTGAGCGCGACCCCGGCGACCCCCGCGACGCCCGAGCCGATGAAGAACGTGAGCCGGTCCGTGCCCCGCGTGCTGATGCCCGACGTCTCCGCGAGGTCCCGGTTCTGCACCGTCGCGCGGATGCGGCGGCCCAGCGGCGTCAGCTTGAGCACGAGCGCCAGGGCCGCGAGGCACACGGCCGCGAGCGCGAGGATGAACAGCCGGGTCTTCGGCACGCCGACCCCGAGCACCTGCACCGCACCCGACAGCCACTGCGGGGCGCGCACGTCGACGTTCGGGGCCCCGAACACGTCCCGCGCCGCCTGCTGCAGCACGAGCGCGACGCCGAACGTCACGAGCAAGGTGTCGAGCGGCCGGCGGTACATCCGGGAGATCAGCGTGACCTCGAGCAGCAGGCCCAGCAGGCCGCCGACCAGGAACCCGACGACGAGGCTGACCAGCAACGACACCCCGGCGTCCGCGACGATCCCCTGCACCACGTACGCGGTGTACGCGCCCGCCATCATGAACTCGCCGTGCGCCATGTTGATGACGCCCATCTGACCGAACGTGAGCGCCAGCCCGAGCGCCGCGAGCAGCAGCACCGACCCGAGGCTCAGCCCGGCGAACAGCTGTGAGACGAGGGCATCCATCCTGGCCCGTCCTTCCGTCGAAGATGACCGAGGGGGCGGTGACCCGGCGCCACAGAGGAAGCGCCGGGCCACCGCGATCGGGAGGTGATCAGGACAGGTCGGCTGCCCAGTCGTAGCCCTCGAGGAACGGGTCCGGCTCGATGGGCTCCTTCGACGACCACTCGGTGTAGATGAGCCCGTCGGGGCCGATCTTGCCGATGAGGGCCGTCTTGGCGATGTGGTGGTTCTCGCCGTTGACGGTGACCGTGCCCTCGGGGGCGTCGAAGCTCACGCCGCCCGCAGCGTCCTGGACCGCCGCGACGTCGAACGACTCCGCCTTCTCGACCATGCCCTTCCACAGGTACAGCGACGTGTACGCGGCCTCCATCGGGTCGCTCGTCACGCGGTCCGCGCCGTACTTGGCCTTGAACGCGGCGACGAACTTCTGGTTAGCCGGGCTGTCGACCGTCTGGTAGTAGTTCCACGCCGTGAGCTGGCCGGCGACGTTGTCGACGCCGATGCCGCCGACCTCCTCCTCGGCGATCGACACCGACACCACCGGCAGCGTGTCCGCGGCCAGGCCGACGTTCTTGTACTCCTTGAAGAACGCCACGTTCGAGTCGCCGTTGAGCGTGTTGAACACCGCGTCGGCGCCCGAGCCCTTGAGCTTCGTGACGATCGTCGAGAAGTCCGTGTGCCCGAGGGGGGCGTACTCCTCGCCGACGATCTCGATCCCGTTCGCCTTGGCGTACGCGACGATCTCCTTGTTCGCCGTGCGGGGGAACACGTAGTCCGACCCGACGAGGAACACCTTCTTCTTGCCCTGCTCCTTGAGGTAGTCCATCGCCGGGATGATCTGCTGGTTCGTCGTGGCGCCCGTGTAGAAGATGTTCTTCGACGCCTCGAGCCCCTCGTACTGCACGGGGTAGAACAGCAGCGAGTTCTTCGACTCGAACACCGGCAGCATCGCCTTGCGGGACGACGAGGTCCACCCGCCGAACACCGCCGCGACGCAGTCGGACGAGATGAGCTTCTCGGCCTTCTCCGCGAACACCGTCGGCTCGGACGCGCCGTCCTCGGCGACCACGTCGAGCTGCTTGCCGAGCACGCCGCCCGCCGCGTTGATCTCCTCCGCGGCCATGTCGAGGCTGTCGCGCACCGTCTGCTCGGAGATCGCCATCGTGCCGGACAGCGAGTTGAGGAACCCGATCTTGATCGAGTCGCCCGACGTGTCCACGCACGACGAGCCGGACGCGGTGCCGGTGCCGCCCGCCTCGGGCTCGTCGGCCGTGCGGGCGCCGCAGGCGGCGAGGCCGAGGGCCAGCGCCGCGGCGGCGGGAAGGGCGAGTGCGCGCATGAGAGGTCTGGTCAAGGGAGGTGCCTTTCGCTGGGGATCCACGGGGGACTCACGGGCGGAACCGGACCGGGCACCTCGGGAGCGACGCGACACCGCGCTGTGTCCCACGCTGTATACATCCCTGTGCCCATGTCCGACGACGCTAGGGAGCCGGTGTTTCCGGCAGCGACCGGCAGTCGTAAACGGTCTGTTTCCCGCACGTCCCGATCCGGTCACGACGGCCTGCCGACCCGCCGTCGACTCCGTGGCTTTCCTCCGACTCCGGCGGTTGCAAGCCACGGTCCCGGCGACAACCCACGGACTCGTGCCCCGACCGTGTCCGGGCACGACGAAGGGCCGCCCACCCGGAGGTGGACGGCCCTGCGTCTCGTGCTGGTGCGGCCCTCAGGCCGCGTGACTCACGTCAGCGGGTCAGAAGCCGCCGCCGAAGTCCTCGCCACCGCCGGGGCCGGCCGGGGCGGCCTTCTCCGGCTTGTCGGCCACGACGGCCTCGGTGGTGAGGAAGAGCGCGGCGATCGACGCCGCGTTCTGCAGCGCGGAGCGCGTGACCTTCACCGGGTCGTTGACGCCCGCGGCCAGCAGGTCCTCGTACTCGTTGGTCGCGGCGTTGAGGCCGTGACCCGTCGGGAGGTTGCGGACCTTCTCGGCCACGACGCCGCCCTCGAGACCGGCGTTGACGGCGATCTGCTTGAGCGGGGCCTCGATCGCGAGCTTGACGATCGCGGCACCGGTGGCCTCGTCACCCTCGAGCTCGAGCTTCTCGAACGCGTTGGCACCGGCCTGGATGAGCGCGACGCCACCACCGGCGACGATGCCCTCCTCGACGGCCGCCTTGGCGTTGCGGACGGCGTCCTCGATGCGGTGCTTGCGCTCCTTGAGCTCGACCTCGGTGGCCGCGCCCGCCTTGATGACAGCCACGCCGCCGGCGAGCTTGGCGAGGCGCTCCTGCAGCTTCTCGCGGTCGTAGTCCGAGTCCGAGTTCTCGATCTCGGCGCGGATCTGGTTCACGCGACCGGCGATCTGCGCGGCGTCGCCGGCGCCCTCGACGATCGTGGTCTCGTCCTTGGTGACGACGACCTTGCGGGCCGTGCCGAGCACCTCGAGGCCGACGTTCTCGAGCTTGAGGCCGACGGTCTCGGAGACGACCTGGCCGCCCGTGAGGATGGCCATGTCCTGCAGCATCGCCTTGCGGCGGTCGCCGAAGCCCGGGGCCTTGACGGCGACGGACTTGAACGTGCCACGGATCTTGTTGACGACGAGCGTCGGCAGGGCCTCGCCCTCGACGTCCTCGGCGACGACGAACAGCGGCTTGCCGGCCTGGATGACCTTCTCCAGCAGCGGCAGGAAGTCCTTGACGTTCGAGATCTTGCCCTCGACGAGCAGGACGTACGCGTCCTCGAGGACGGCCTCCTGACGCTCGGGGTCGGTCACGAAGTACGCCGACAGGTAGCCCTTGTCGAAGCGCATGCCCTCGGTGAGCTCGAGCTCGAGGCCCAGCGCGCTGGACTCCTCGACGGTGATGACACCCTCCTTGCCCACCTTGTCGAGGGCCTCGGCGATGAGCTCGCCGATCGCGGTGTCGCCGGCGGAGATGGCGGCCGTGGCGGCGATCTCCTCCTTGGTCTCGATCTCCTTGGCCTGCGCGAGGAGCTGCGTCGTGACGGCCTCGACGGCCTTCTCGATGCCCTTCTTCAGCGCGATCGGGTTCGCACCGGCGGCCACGTTGCGCAGGCCCTCGCGGACGAGCGCCTGGGCGAGGACGGTCGCCGTCGTCGTGCCGTCACCGGCGACGTCGTCGGTCTTCTTGGCGACCTCCTTGACGAGCTCCGCGCCGATCTTCTCGTACGGGTCGTCGAGCTCGATCTCCTTGGCGATGGAGACGCCGTCGTTGGTGATGGTGGGGGCGCCCCACTTCTTCTCGAGCACGACGTTGCGGCCGCGGGGCCCGAGGGTGACCTTGACGGCGTCGGCCAGGGTGTTGAGGCCGCGCTCGAGGCCGCGACGGGCCTCCTCGTCGAAAGCGATGATCTTAGCCATGGGTTAGTGTCGTCCCTCCCGGACGTGATCCACAGTGATTTGGCACTCAATGATCGCGAGTGCCAAAGATCAGTCTGGCACTCGGTCGGGGTGAGTGCAAGCCGACCACCGCGTGCACGACGCGCGCAGACGGCATCCGCGGGGCGACACGGAGAGGGCGCGGCTCAGCCGACGGGCACCGGGTCGGCGGCGCCGCTCTGCGGCACGAGCTCGACCCAGCTGTTGCCGGGGGCGAGCCGGATGACGGCCCCCGTGTCGTCGACGAGACGGATGGGCGCGAGGCGGTCGCCCTTCGAC
>JAEWCA010000126.1 GCA_023390875.1 Actinomycetes bacterium | reverse complement strand
GCGCTGCGGCACGCGCCCTCGCTCATGGCGCAGGTGGGCTCGCTGCGCGACGAGCGGGACGCGCTCGTCGTCTGGCTGCGCGGACGTGGTCTGCAGGTCGCGGACTCCGACGCGAACTTCGTGCTGTTCGGGATGTTCGACGACCGCCGCGCGATCTGGCAGGGTCTGCTCGACCGGGGCGTGCTGATCCGGGAGTCGGGTCCCGACGGCTGGTTGCGCGTGTCGGTCGGCACCCCGCAGGAGACGCAGGCGTTCAAGGACGCCCTGGTCGACGTGGCAGGGCTCTGAGCGTCCGCCCGGACGACGCGGAGCGCGGCAGAGGAACGGACGAGGAGAGACTGTGAGCCCAGCGAAGGGCAGGACGGCGCGGATCGAGCGCGCCACGAGCGAGTCGAGCGTGCTCGTCGAGATCGACCTGGACGGCACCGGCCGCACCGACATCTCGACGACCGTGCCGTTCTACGACCACATGCTCACGGCCCTGGGCAAGCACTCGCTCATCGACCTCACCGTCAAGGCGACCGGCGACACCCACATCGACGCCCACCACACGGTCGAGGACGTCGCGATCACGCTCGGCGAGGCCCTGCGTGAGGCGCTCGGCGACAAGCGCGGCATCTCGCGCTACGGCGACGCGACCGTGCCGCTCGACGAGGCGCTCGCGCAGGCCGTCGTCGACGTGTCGGGCCGCCCGTACCTCGTGCACACGGGGGAGCCGGCCGGGCAGGAGTACCACCTCATCGGCGGCCACTTCACCGGCTCGCTCACGCGGCACGTGCTCGAGTCGATCGCCCACCACGCGGCGTTCAGCATCCACGTGCGCGTGCTCGCCGGCCGCGACCCGCACCACATCGTCGAGGCGCAGTTCAAGGCGCTGGCCCGTGCGCTGCGGTTCGCCGTGGCGCTCGACCCGCGGGTGGACGGCATCCCGTCCACCAAGGGTGCGCTGTGAGCGACGACGACGACATCGTCGTGCCCGACGACCTGTCGGGGCTCCTCGACGGGACCGCCGAGACGCCGTCGGTCGCGCTCGTCCTGACGCAGGTCGGGTCGCCCGGTCCGCTCGCGGCGGCGTGCGCGCTCGCGAAGGTCGACGTCGACGTCGTGCCGTCCGAGGTCGGGGCGATCGCGGTCCTGCGCGACCCTGCGGCCGCGCCCGACGGTGCGGCGGCGATCTCGAAGCTGCTCCGCTCCGTCCCGGTGGTGCTCCTGGAGCGCCGCGAAGGGCAGATCACCGCGACCCGGTGGACCGCGGGCTCCCGCGGGGACAAGCTCCCGGCCGGCCTGGTGCTCTCGGACGCGCCGCCGGTGCTCGAGGAGCTGCTGCTCGACTCGGTGGACCCGACGACGCTCGACGACGTGGTGACGAGCGTCGGCCTGTCGCGGTGGCGCGCGACGAAGATGCTCGCGGGCGGCGCCCGCCGGCGGCCGACGTCCTGACGCCTCGAACCCCGACGTCCTGACGCCTCGGACCCCGACGACCCGCGCGAGCACCGACCGCGCGGGTCGTTCGTCGTCCGGCACCGGCGGGCCGTGACGGCACCCGGACGGTGCGTCGGCAATCGTCGTGCTTAAACGTTGCAGTCCTGGTCGGAACGGTTCGAGTGCTGCTTGCATGAACGCTGCCCACAAGCCCTTCCGCCCCGCCGCGCACCGTGCTGGCCGGCCCGCCCCGCTGGTGAGGCGGAAGCGCTCCCATCTCCCTCACAGGAGCGTTCATGACACGCACGAGACGCGGCATCGTCGCCCGTCTGGTCAGCTCGGCGGCGGCCCTCGCCGTCGCCGCGGCGGCGCTGGTCGCCGTCTCCGGGTCCGCCGCGACCGCGGCGAACGCCAACGGCACCGGCACCGGCTACCTCAGCACCAAGGGCAGCCAGATCGTCGACTCCACGGGTGCCACGGTCCGCCTCACCGGCATCAACTGGTTCGGCATGGAGACCGACAACAAGACGTTCCACGGCCTGTGGGCCAGCGTCACGTGGAAGTCCCAGATGGACCACATGGCCGAGCTCGGCTACAACACCCTGCGCGTGCCGTTCGCCGGCGACGCCCTCAGGTCCGGCGCGCAGGCGACGAGCGTGAACTCGAACACGAACCCCGACCTCGTCGGGCTGTCGCCGCTCGAGATCCTCGACAAGGTCGTCGACTACGCGGGTCAGCTCGGCATGCGCGTCATCCTCGACCGGCACCGCCCGACGGCCGCCGGCCAGACGGCGCTCTGGTACACCCCGACGGTGTCCGAGGCCAGCGAGATCGCCGACTGGCAGCTCCTCGCGAAGCGGTACGCGGGCAACACGACCGTCATCGGCGCCGACCTGTTCAACGAGCCGCACGCGGAGGGCACCGAGCCCAACAGCACGGGCTCATGCTGGGGCTGCGGCGACACCGCGCGTGACTGGCGGCTCGCCGCCGAGCGCATCGGCAACGCGGTCCTCGCGGCCAACCCCAACTGGCTGGTCATCGTCGAGGGCGTCTCGTGCCTCTCGGGCGGCGTCGCGAACCAGTGGGACAACATCCCCGACGACCCGGCGAACTGCAGCTGGTGGGGCGGCAACCTCGCGAACGCGGGGACGTACCCGGTGCGGCTCAGCGCGAACAACAAGCTCGTGTACTCCGCGCACGACTACGGCATCTCCGTGTACGACCACCAGGAGTGGTTCGACACCACGAAGCACCCGGACTTCCCGGCGAACCTTCCGGCGACGTGGGACCACTACTGGGGCTACCTCGTCAAGCAGAACGTCGCGCCCGTGCTCGTCGGCGAGTTCGGCAGCACCCTGGCCGACCCGCGCGACACGAAGTGGCTCACGGCGCTCGTCGACTACATGAAGACGAACGGCATCTCGTTCACGTACTGGTCGTGGAACCCGGACTCGGGCGACACGGGCGGCATCGTCAAGGACGACTGGGTGACGGTCCAGACCGCCAAGCAGTCGATCCTGCAGTCCGCGCTCGTGCCGCCGGTCCGCCGGGGGACGACGCCGACGCCGACGCCCACCCCGACGCCGACGCCCACCACGCCGACGCCGACCCCGACCACGCCGACCCCGACGCCCACGCAGAACCCGGGCGCGTGCACGGCGACCGTCACGTTCACCAACACGTGGGCGGGCGGCTTCCAGGCGGCGATCACCGCGAAGAACGGGTCGTCGTCGGCCCTCAACCCGTGGACCATCACGTTCACGGTGCCGTCGGGCGTGACCGTCAGCAGCGGGTGGAACGGCACGTTCAGCCAGAGCGGCACGACCGTCACGGTCACCGCGCCGACCTGGAGCCCGTCGCTGGCCGCCGGTGCGGTCGCGAGCATCGGTCTCGTCGCGAACGGGCCGTCGAGCCCCGCGCCGAGCAACGTCAAGCTCAACGGGGTCGCGTGCTCCTGAGCTGAGGCCGCCGTCGGGCGGCGGGTGACAGAGCCCGCCGTCCGACGGCTCCCGCCCGTCCGGTTCCTCCACTGCATCGACACTGCATCGAAGGAGTGCCATGACCCATCGAACCCACGCCCGGTCGCGCACCGTCGCGCTGACCGCGCTGCTGACCGCCGTGCTGGGCCTGCTCGGCCTGTCCGCCGCCCAGCCGGCCACCGCGGCCCCCGTGATCTGCGAGCAGTACGGCAGCGCGTCGGTCCAGAGCGGCCGCTACGTCGTCATGAACAACCGCTGGGGCACGAGCGCCACGCAGTGCATCGACGTCTCGTCGACCGGCTTCACCGTGACGCAGGCCGACGGCCAGGCGGCGACGAACGGCGCCCCGAAGTCGTACCCGGCGATCTACTACGGGTGCCACTACGGCAACTGCACGACGAACGGCAACATCCTGAGCCCGAACGGCCTGCAGGCGAGCGACTCGCGCTTCGGCACGATCAGCACGAGCGTGAGCATGACGTACCCGGGCAGCGGCACGTACGACGCGGCCTACGACATCTGGTTCAACAAGTCGCGGCCGACCACGACCACGCAGCAGAACGACGGCGCCGAGCTCATGGTGTGGCTCAACCACACGGGCTCGATCCAGCCGATCGGCTCGAAGGTCGGCACCGCGAACGTCGCGGGCGCCACATGGGACGTCTGGTACGGCTCGTCGGGCTGGAACGTCATCTCGTACGTCCGGCAGCAGCCGACGAGCTCGATCAGCTTCCCGGTGAGCGCGTTCTGGAACGACGTCGTGAGCCGCGGCTACGGGTCGAACAGCTGGTACCTCACGAGCATCCAGGCGGGCTTCGAGCCGTGGATCGGCGGCACCGGTCTCGCGGTGAACAACTTCTCGGTCACGACGAACGGCACCACGCCGCCGCCGTCGCCGACCCCGACGCCGACCCCGACGCCGACCGTGACGCCCCCGCCGAACGGCTCGGGCTGCACCGCGACGCTCAAGGTCGACAACGCCTGGAACGGCGGTTTCCAGGGCACGGTGACGGTCAAGAACGCGGGCTCGTCGATGATCAGCGGCTGGACCGTGAAGGGCACGCTCCCGAGCGGCACCACGATCTCCAACCTGTGGAACGGCGTGCTCACCACGAGCGGTTCGGCGATCACCGTGAAGAACGCGGCGTACAACGGGCTGCTGAACGGCGGTGGGTCGACGACGTTCGGGTTCACCGCCAGCGGCTCGGCACCGACGTCGGGGTTCAGCTGCACCACCCCGTGAGCGGTCGCTGACGCACGCGGACGGACGGGTCCGGCAGGAGGTCTGCCGGGCCCGTCCTCGTGCGTGGACGCCCGGGCTGCCCCGCCCGGTGCCGCGGGTAGCCTGGGCCGGTGCCCACCCAGCCCCACGTCGTCGTCCTCGACTACGGATTCGGCAACGTCCGCTCGGCCGTGCGCGCGCTCGAGCGGGTCGGCGCCGAGGTGGAGCTGACGGCGGACAAGCATGCGGCCGTCGAGGCCGACGGGCTCGTCGTCCCGGGCGTCGGCGCGTTCGCGGCCGTCATGGCCGGTCTGCGTGAGGTCGGCGGCGACCAGGTCGTCGACCGCCGGCTCGCGGGCGGCCGCCCGGTGCTCGGCATCTGCGTCGGCATGCAGGTGATGTTCGCCGAGGGGGTCGAGCACGGCGAGCGCACCGACGGGCTGGGGGAGTGGCCCGGCGTCGTCGACCGGCTGGAGGCCGACGTCGTCCCGCACATGGGCTGGGCGACGATCGACGCCGCCCCCGGGTCGACGCTGTTCAAGGGCCTGGAGGACGAGCGCTTCTACTTCGTGCACTCGTACGCGGCCCGCTCGTTCCCGCTCACGGACGACGGCGCGGGTGCGACCCCGTTCACGACCCCGCTGGTCACCTGGTCGCAGCACGGCGACCGGTTCGTCGCCGCCGTCGAGAACGGCCCGCTCGCCGCGACCCAGTTCCACCCCGAGAAGTCCGGCGACGCCGGCGCGCAGCTGCTGTCCCACTGGGTCGACCAGCTCCGCTGACCTGCCCCTCCCCACACCCACGGAGAAGTCATGACCGACCGCCTCGAGCTCCTGCCTGCCGTCGACGTGGCCGACGGCCAGGCCGTCCGCCTCGTCCAGGGGGAGGCCGGCTCGGAGACGGGCTACGGCGACCCGCTGGCCGCCGCGCTCGACTGGGCCGAGGGCGGCGCCGAGTGGATCCACCTCGTCGACCTCGACGCGGCGTTCGGCCGCGGCTCGAACGCGCCGCTGCTCGCGGACGTCACCGCCGAGCTGTCCGGCCGCGGCGTCAAGGTCGAGCTCTCGGGCGGCATCCGCGACGACGCGTCGCTCGAGCGCGCGCTCGCCACCGGCGCGACCCGCGTGAACCTCGGCACAGCCGCGCTCGAGGACCCGGAGTGGACGGCGCGCGTGATCGCGAGCCACGGCGACCAGATCGCGGTGGGGCTCGACGTGCGCGGCACGACGCTCGCCGCGCGGGGCTGGACGAAGGAGGGCGGCGACCTCTGGGAGGTGCTCGAGCGACTCGACGCCGCCGGCTGCTCGCGCTACGTCGTCACGGACGTCACGAAGGACGGCACGCTGCGCGGACCGAACGTCGACCTGCTGCGCGAGGTCTGCAGCCGCACGGACGCGCCCGTCGTCGCGTCGGGCGGCATCTCGAGCCTCGACGACCTGCGCGTGCTGCGCACGCTCGTGCCCGTCGGTGTCGAGGGCACGATCGTCGGCAAGGCGCTGTACGCGGGCGCGTTCACGCTGCCGGAGGCGCTCGACGTCGCCGGCCGCCCCTGAGGTCGTCCGCCCGTGGCCGGTCGCGAGCTGCCACCGTCGTCGCCGTTCGCCGGGGACGACGGCAGCGCCGACCCCGCGGTCGCGGCAGCGCTGACGG
>JAEWCA010000098.1 GCA_023390875.1 Actinomycetes bacterium | reverse complement strand
GGCCTGTGCCGGACCGAGCACATGTTCCTCGGGGAACGCCGCGTGCTCGTCGAGCGCGTGGTCCTCGCCCAGGACGACACGGAACGGCAGGCCGCGCTCGACGCGCTCCTCCCGCTGCAGCGCGAGGACTTCGTCGGGCTGCTCACCGCGATGGACGGGCTGCCGACGACGATCCGGCTGCTCGACCCGCCGCTGCACGAGTTCCTGCCCGACCTCACCGAGCTGGCCGTGCGGGTCGCCCTCGCCCAGGAGCGTGGCGAGCCGTCGCCGCAGGACGAGCGCCTGCTCGCGGCCGTCCAGCGGATGCACGAGGCGAACCCGATGCTGGGGCTGCGCGGCGTACGCCTCGGGCTCGTGGTGCCCGGGCTGTTCGCGCTGCAGATCCGGGCCGTGTGCGAGGCGGTCGCCCGGCGGCTCGCGGACGGCGGCGACCCGCGCGCCGAGATCATGGTCCCGCTCGTCGGTTCCGTGCAGGAGCTGCGCCTGGTGCGCGACGAGGCCCTCGGCATCATGGCGGAGGTCGGCGCCGCGCACGGCGTCCGCCTCGACCTGCCCGTCGGCGTCATGATCGAGCTGCCGCGGGCGGCGCTCACCGCCGGGCGGATCGCCGAGCACGCCGCGTTCTTCTCGTTCGGCACCAACGACCTCACGCAGACCACGTGGGGGTTCTCGCGCGACGACGTCGAGGGCGCGTTCTTCGCGCAGTACACCGACAACGGCGTGCTCGTGGTGTCGCCGTTCGAGACGATCGACGAGCACGGCGTCGGCCGTCTCGTGCGGATCGCCGTCGAGGAGGGCCGGGCGACCCGGCCCGACCTGACGATCGGCGTGTGCGGCGAGCACGGCGGCGACCCGGAGTCGATCCGGTTCTTCCACGGCGCCGGCGTGGACTACGTGTCGTGCTCGCCGTTCCGTGTGCCGGTCGCGCGGCTCGAGGCCGGCCGGGCGGCAGTCGAGGACGTGGGGCTCGAGACTCGCTGACCGCGCCCGGTCGTCACGCCCAGCGGCCGAGCCGCTGCGCGAGGATCGCGAGCGCGACCGGCCCGGCGGTCGACGTCCGCAGCACGTGCGGGCCGAGCCGCACCGCCCGCGCACCCGCCTCGGTGAGCCGCGCGAGCTCGGCGTCGCCGATCCCGCCCTCGGGGCCGACCACCACGAGGCACTGGGTGCCTGCACCGGTCGGCAGCGGCACGTCGGCGATCGGCGCGGCGGCCTCCTCGTGCATCACGAGCGCCGCTCCCCCGCTGCCGACGACCGTCCGCACCCGCTCCGCGAGCGCTCGCGTGTCGAGCGCGGTCCCCACCTCGGGAACGCGCGCCCGTCGAGCCTGCTTGGCGGCCGCCTTGACCGTGCCGAGCCACCGCGCCCGGCTCTTGGCCGCACGGTCGCCGCGCCACACGACGATCGACCGCTCCGCCTGCCACGGCACGACCGCGTCGGCACCGACCTCCGTCGCCGCCTCGATCGCCAGCTCGTCCCTGTCCCCCTTCGCGAGGGCCTGCACGAGCACGAGCGCCACGTCCGGGACCGGCTCGACGACGACCTGCACGACGTCCAGCAGCACGCCGTCGCCGCCCACCGACGCGACCGTCCCGACGAGACGCACGCCCTGGCCGTCGACCACGTCGACGCGCTCCCCGGGACCTCGGCGCTGCACCACGCCCGCATGCCGACCCTCGGCGCCGTCGAGCAGGAACGTGCCACCCGCGACGACCGCGTCGAGCGTGCCGGGTTCCGCGAGGAAGACCGGTGCGCTCACCCTCAGCGCCCGGCGAGCTTGTCGCGCAGCTTCGAGAACACCCCGGAGCTCGCGGTCGCGAGCCGTGACTCGGGCCGCTCCTCGCCGCGCAGCGACGCGAGCTTGCGCAGCAGCTCGGTCTGCTCGTCGTCGAGCGCCGTCGGGACCTGCACGTCGACGTGCACGTGCAGGTCGCCGCGACCCGACGCGTGCAGGTGGCCCACCCCGAGGCCCTTGAGCGTGACGACCTGCGCGGGCTGCGTGCCCGGGCGCAGGTCGACCTCGCGCTCGCCGTCGAGCGTCTCGAGGCTGAGCAGCGTGCCGAGCGCGGCTGCCGTCATCGGCACCTGCAGCGTCGCGTGCAGGTCGTCGCCGCGGCGCACGAACGTGTCGTGCTTGCGCTCGCGCACCTCGAGGTACACGTCACCCGCGGGACCGCCGGCCGGGCCGACCTCGCCCTGCGCCGTGAGCTTGATGCGCGTGCCCGTGTCGACACCCGCCGGGACGTCGACGCTGAGCGTGCGGCGCGAGCGGACCCGACCCTCGCCCGAGCACTCCGGGCACGGCTCGGGGATCACGGTGCCGAACCCGTGGCACGCGGCGCACGGCTGGGTGGTCATGACCTGACCGAGGAACGAGCGTGCGACGCGCTGCACCGACCCCCGACCGTGGCACACCTCGCACGTGAGCGGCGCGGTGCCCGGGCGGCAGCACGAACCGCCGCACGTCGGGCAGAGCACGGCGGTGTCGACCGGGACCTCGCGGTGCGCGCCGAACGTGACCTCGGCGAGGTCGAGGTCGAGACGGACCAGCGCGTCCTGCCCGCGACGGGCGCGCGGGATCGGGCCCCGCTGCGCGGACGCACCGGTCGCAGCGCCGAAGAACGTCTCGAAGATGTCCTGGAACCCGAACCCGCCGCCCATGCCGCCGCCGGGCGACGCCGGGTCCGCGCCCATGTCGTAGGCACGCCGCTTCTCGGGGTTGCCGAGCACGTCGTACGCGCGCGAGACGTCCTTGAAGCGCTCCTCCGAGGCCGCGTCCTCGCCCGCCACGTCCGGGTGGTGCTCGCGGGCGAGCTTGCGGTACGCCTTCTTGATCTGCTCGGGCGTCGCGTCGCGCGGGACACCCAGGATCTCGTAGTAGTCGGTCACTGAGGCTGTGCTCGCTTCCTGCGCTCAGGCGTGCGGTGAGGACGGGTGCGTCGGGGGATGTCAGGCACGGGGTGCTACCCCGCGAGGATCCGGGTGAGGTAGCGGGCGACGGCACGGACCGCGGACATCGTGCCCGGGTAGTCCATGCGCAGGGGGCCGATGGATCCCACGCGCGCGACCGAGGTGCCGTTCTCGTCGCCGTAGCCGCTCGTGATGAAGCTCGTCTCGAGGAGGCCCTCGTGCTGCGTCTCGCGGCCGATCCGCACCGCGACGCTCGCGTTGTCCTCGGCCATCTCGGACAGCAGGCGCAGCAGGACGACCTGCTCCTCGAGCGCCTCGAGGACGGGACCGATGCTGCCCGCGAAGTCGACCGCACCGCCGCGGGCGAGGTGCGCGGTGCCGGCCAGCACGACGCGCTCCTCGCTCTCCTGCGCGAGCGTCTCCTCGACCACGCCGACCACGGCCTCGACGAGCGGCGCGTCGGCCGGACCGAACGCGTCCGCCAGCTCGGCGAGCGCGACGGGGAGCTCGGACAGGCGCCGGCCGGCGGCGCTCACGTTCAGCCGCGCGCGCAGCTGGCCGACGACGACCTCGTCGAGGTCCGCGCCCAGCTCGAGCGTGCGCTGCTCGACCCGTCCGGTGTCCGTGATGAGCACGACCAGCAGGTGCCGGGCACCGACGGGCACGAGCTCGACGTGCCGGAGGGCCGAACGGCGCAGCGACGGGTACTGCACGATCGCGACCTGCTGCGTGAGCTGCGCGATGAGGCGCACCGCGCGGTCGACCACGTCGTCGAGGTCCTGCGCCTCCTCGAGGAACGCACCGATCGCGCGCCGCTCGGGCACGGACATCGGCTTGACGGTCGTCAGGCGGTCCACGAACAGCCGGTAGCCCTTGTCGGTGGGCACGCGCCCGGCCGACGTGTGCGGCTGCGCGATGTACCCGCTCTCCTCGAGCGCGGCCATGTCGTTGCGGATCGTGGCCGGCGAGACGCCGAGCGCGTGCCGCTCGACGAGCGCCCTGGACCCGACGGGTTCGCGCGTGGCGACGTAGTCCTCGACGATCGCCCGCAGCACGTCCAGCCGACGGTCCTCGCTCATCTCGCCTCCCTCACGGCGCGCCCTCGTCCCACGTCCCGGGGTAGCACTCCCCCGACACGAGTGCCAATCCTACGCCGGGCGCCGGGCGAGCCCGGGCCCGTCGGCACCGCACCCCTCTAGAGTGCCCGCGTGACTCAGGACCGCTACGGCTCGGACGTGCTCGGGGGCTCCGGCTCCACCCATCACCGCCCGGCGCGCAGGTCGCGCCCGCAGCCCGCCGAGCCGGGCCTGGTCGTCGAGGAGGTCACGACCGGGTGGGTCGGCGCGGTCGTGCGGGTCGAGAAGTCCGGCGGCATGCACGTCGTCGTGCTCGAGGACCGGCGCGGGCGCACGCGGACGTTCCCGCTCGGCCCCGGGTTCTGGGTCGACGGCGAGCCCGTCGCGCTCACCGCGCCCGTGAAGGCCACGGCGCCGGCCCGGCCGACGAGGACCGCGTCCGGCTCGGTCGCGGTGCACGACGCGAAGGCCCGCGTCGCCCGCGGCAGCCGCATCTGGGTCGAGGGGCGCCACGACGCCGAGCTCGTCGAGAAGGTGTGGGGCGACGACCTGCGCCTCGAGGGCGTCGTCGTCGAGCTGCTCGACGGCGTCGACAACCTGCCCGACGCGATCCGCGAGTTCGGTCCCGGACCGGGCCGCCGGGTGGGCGTGCTCGTCGACCACCTCGTCGCGGGGTCCAAGGAGAGCCGGATCGCGGCCGACGCGGTCAAGGCGGCCCCCGCCGGCAGCGTGCTGGTCCTCGGGCACCCGTACGTCGACGTGTGGCAGGCCGTGCGGCCCGAACGCATCGGCCTGGCGGCGTGGCCGACCATCGAGCGCGGCACCGAGTGGAAGCACGGGATCCTGCGCGAGCTCGGGTGGCCGGCTTCGGACCAGGCCGACGTCGCGCACGCATGGAAGCGGATCCTCGGCACGGTGCGCAGCTACGCCGACCTCGAGCCGAGCCTGCTCGGACGCGTCGAGGAGCTCATCGACTTCGTCACCGCATGACGAGGCGGGGCCCCCCGGGGGCCCCCCCCGCCCCCCCCCCGGCGGCCCCC
>JAEWCA010000044.1 GCA_023390875.1 Actinomycetes bacterium | reverse complement strand
CGCCGGCGGTGACCGGCGGGGCGCCTCGTTCGTGCCGTCGGGGTGGGACTAGCCGAACGTGAGCCAGTTGAGGTTCACGAAGTCGGCCGGCTGGCCCGACTCGAACGTGAGGTACACCGTGTGGTTCCCGGTGACCCCGGTGATGTTCGTGGGGACGGTCCGCCACGACTGCCAGCCGCCGGTGTTGCCGATCGCGAACGAGCCGACGGGCTGGGCGGTGAGGCTGTCGAGCCGCACGACGACCAGGCCGCTCACGCCACCGGCGGCGCCGGACGCGACGCGGGCGCTGAACTGCGTCCGGGCCGTGCTGCCGAAGCCGACGTTGTCGTAGCGGACGTAGTCGCCGTTGCTGATCCACGCGATGTTCTCGCCGCCGTCGACGTCGGACGTCGCCTCCTTCGCGACGCCTGTGGCGGCGTTGTAGGATTCGGCCTGGATGCGGGACGTCGCGTCGACCCCGGTCGTCGCGCTCGCGGTGGTGACGTTCACCGACGACGAGGTGGCGGACCGGTTGCCCGCCGCGTCGTACGCCCGCACCGCGAACGTGTACGCCGTCGACGCCGACAGGCCGGACGCGGTGTACGACGTGCCGGTCGCCGTGCCGACGACCGCGCCGTTGCGCAGCACGTCGTACCCCGTGACGCCCACGTTGTCCGTCGACGCCGACCACGACAGGGTCGTCGAGGACGTCGTCGTGCCCGAGGCCGTGAGGCCGCCCGGCGTGGACGGGGCCGTCGTGTCACCGCCGCCGCCCGACGTCGTGACGTTCACCGACGACGACGTCGCCGAGCGGTTGCCCGCCGCGTCGTACGCCCGCACCGCGAACGTGTACGCCGTCGACGCCGACAGGCCGGACGCGGTGTACGACGTGCCGGACGTCGTGCCGACCACCGAGCCGTTGCGCAGCACCTCGTACCCGGACACGCCCACGTTGTCGGTCGACGCCGACCACGACAGGGTCGTCGAGGACGACGTGGTCCCCGACGCCGTCAGCCCGCCAGGGGTCGACGGCGCCGTGGTGTCGACCGGGGCCGACACGTTCGAGCTCGCCACCGACCGGGCGGGGACGTTGAGCGTGACGCCGTTCGAGAACGTCACGGTGATCGCCGACCCGCTCATGTTCGCCGCCTGGTACGTCCGGACGCCGTTCTTCACGAACACCGCGTGCAGCGGGGTGTTCGCCGTGACCGACCGGTCGACCGTGCCGAGGCCGGACAGGCTCTTGAGCCAGTAGAAGGTGTGCGCCCTCGACTCGCCCTCCTCGACCGTGTACGAGTCGGCCTGCGACCGGAACTGCGACAGCGCCGTGGGGGCGTCGGCGAGCGCCTGGAACTCCCAGAGGATGTCCTTCCACACCGTCGCCGGGCCGCCGTTGTTGGTGGTCAGCTCGTTGAGGTTCCTCGTGATGTACGACGGGTCGTAGCCCAGGTACAGGTGGCCGGCCGTGCTGGGCAGCAGGTTGATGCCCTGGATCATCTCCGGCTCGGCGCTGAACCACGTCGAGTAGGCGCCGCCGTCGCCCCACACCATGCCGACCGTGGAGTGGCCGAACGCGGCGGGGAACGCCTCGTCGTCGGTGTCGAACCAGTAGTTCTGGATGGCCGACGCCTGCGTCGTGTACAGGTAGATGCCGAGGTCGCGGACGGTCTTGTTGCCGGTGGCCTGACCCCACTGGATGAGCCCGCTCGCGAAGTTCATGCCCTCGGACGACGACTCCTGGTTGTTGCCCGCCCCGAACGCGCCGTGGCCGGCGGCCCAGTCGTGACCCGCGTAGATGTCGAAGTCACGCAGGAACGGGAAGCGGGTGTCGGTGCGGTCCCAGTTGGCCGCGTCCTTGATGACGGTGTTGACCATGCCGCCGTACGCGGAGTCCGCGGCCCACGACGGGTCGAACTCGGCGACCGTCGCCGCACCCACCACGTAGTAGCCGTAGTGGAAGTGGTGGTCGTTGAGGTCGGTGTCGGAGCCGTACGACGTCGGGTAGCCGATGAGCGTGCCCCACGCGGAGTTGTACCAGAACGACCGCTGCGTCTCGCCGGGCGACGCGGTCATCCAGTCCGTCAGGCGCGTGCGCATGGCGCCCACGAGCGAGTCACGGGCCGACGTGTTGCCGGTCGCGTTCGCGATCTGGGCGACCTGCGCGATGCGGCCGAACGCCTTGCCCGTCCAGTACGTGTCCTCGGCGAAGCCCGCGAACGGGTCGCTGCCGGCGACCTGGTTGACGTAGCTGGTGAGCTGCGTGGCGTCCGCCGAGCCGGCCGCGAAGCCCGTGTTGGCGAGCTGCGGGAGGACGCCGTTGAACGGCGTGACCGTCTGGAACTGCGAGCTGCCGATGACGACCTTCATCGGGCCGCGCGGCGAGACGTACGAGTAGCCGCTCGTGTTCACGCCCGACAGGGCGTCGCGCTGGTGCGGGTACAGCGCGTAGACGGTGCCCGTGCCCGAGCCCTGACGGGCCGTCGTCGTGAACGCGTAGGTCGCGGTCAGCTTCGCGGTGGCCTCGTCGTACGACCACGAGACCTTGGTGCCGGTCACGTGGTTGTGCGCGTACGGCGCGTACGCGTTGAGGGCCGTGATCTTGTCGGCCGTGCTCGTGCCGGTCGTCGTCGGCAGCACCGCGACCGAGAAGAACGTGCCGCCGTTGAGCGACGAGCTGATCGTCGACCCGGAGATGTTCCACGTGGAACCAGTGGGGGCGAAGGCGGCGTAGTCGTGGCCGTTGATCGTGAAGCCGATCGCGGCGTTGCTGTTGCTCCAGACGGTCGGGGTCGCCACGCCGGTCAGCGTCGCGTTACCGCCGGTCTTCGTCGCGTAGACGAACGGCAGGCCGTGGCCGAACGTGGTGCGCAGGCTGTTGCTGCCGCTCGACCAGAGCTCGCTCACGGTCCAGTCGGAGTAGCCGTCGACCTTGCCGTCGGACGTCAGGCCCGCGATGCCGAGCCGGAAGTCCTCGGCGTAGCTGTAGTGGTACTCGCTCACGCCGGTCGCAGTGCCGGAGATCGACGGGGTCGTCGCGTAGCTGACGCCGAGACCGTTCGTGTACGCGTGGAACGAGAGCGGGTGCGCCATGAGGTTCTCGGAGATCGACGCGCAGTCGAACTTGCGCCACAGCAGCGACGTCCACCAGTCGTTCGTCGGGATCGCGCCCGACGGGAAGTTCGACGTCACGTGCGCACGCGGGTTCGTGACCGGGGTGTTGTTGCACTCGGTGGGCACTCCCCCGCCGGACGGCGTCCCCTCCGCGTAGCTCCCGGAGCCGACGGACACCGCCGCCGCACGGGCGACGGGCAGGGCGACGGCCTGCACGAGGTACGCCACGACGGCGCCGATCAGCACCATCGCCACGACGGCGCGGCGGGACAGGGCGGGTCGGGGCGTCGTCGCCCCTGACCCTGCGAGCTCTGGTCGAGCAGACATTCCGGTCATCTCCGTTCTCTGACGCGTCGCGCACCGGGTGTCGTCGAACGTCTCCGGGCACGCAGGGGCGACGGTGCGCCCGCGAGAGAAGCCGCGCGCACCGGTGTCCCGGATCCGTCACGCGCGGCGTGGCGTTGGTCCGGGCGGGGAACGACGACCGCCCGCCCGGACGCTCGTCGTCGTGTGGAGCCGACGAGGGGCGTCCGGGCATCGCGATCGGTGAGGCACAGGCGCCGTGGCGGCCGCCCTCGAACGGGCAGCTCCCGGGGGCGGGTCGGTCCGACTCAGCGCTGAGGCGTCCCGACCGTTGACTCGTGTCAACGGGCTGCTCGCAACAGGGTGGCGGTCGGCGCCACAGACGTCAAGCGCCTGGCCTGCGACGACGCGCCCCGCACCACCCGCCGCACGGACGACGGAGGCAGATCCACACGATCGGGTGACGCCGACTCAGGCCGGTCCCGACGCCTCGCGCGTGTCCGCCGTCGGCGCCGCACCGTCGGCCACCCCGCCGAACCGGAGCCGCAGGTCCCGCTGGACCTCGACGTGCCGCGCGAGGAACGCCCGCTCGTCGAGCCGCTTGCGCCGCAGCCACCCGGTGACCTCGTCGTTGCACTTGCTCGCGTTGCACGACCGGCACGCGGGGGCGATGTTGTCGAGCGTGTAGCGACCGCCCCGCGAGATCGGCAGCACGCAGTCGCGCTGCAGCGGCACACCCGTCGCCCCGCAGTACGCGCAGCCGCCCCAGGCCTCGACGAGCGCGGCCCACTGGTCGGGCCGCAGGTCGTGCTCGACGGCGTCCATCCGCTTCTTGCGGCGCTTCGCGTACCGCGCCTTGCGGGTCTGTGCCGGCATGCCGGCGAGCGTACGGCCACGGTCGGCGCCGGCCCGGGGGGCGCGCGGACGAGCCCGCCGTCAGCCCAGGGCAGAACCCCGTGACCTGCCGGTTCACCGCACCTACGATCGCGCCATGCGCATCAGGGGGGACGCCGCAGGGAGCACGTCGGCCGTCGCGGCGGCGGGCCGCCGGGCCACGCGCGTCACGACCGTCGAGCTGCTGTTCGACCTCGTCTTCGTGGTCACGATCGCCCAGCTCGCCACCGTGGTGTCGCACGACCCCGGCTGGGAGTCGGTCGCGCGCGCGGGCCTGCTGCTCGTCGTCGTCTGGTGGATGTACGACGCGTTCGCGTGGCTGACCAACCAGGCCACGCCCGACACCCGCACGGTCCGGCTGCTGTTCATCGCCGCGATGGCCGCGTTCCTGGTGCTGTCGCTCGCGATCCCCGACGCGCTCGAGGGGTCGAGCGTGCTGTTCGGCGTCGCGTACGCGGTGATCGCGCTCGTGCACGGCGGCCTGTTCATCGCGCTCGGCGGGGTGACGAGCGCACGCGTGATGCTGCGGGTCATGCCGATCAACGTCGGCATCGGCGCGCTGATCGGCGTGGCCGGGCTCGTCGAGGGGCCGGCGCACACGGTGCTCCTGCTCGCACCCCTGGTGCTCATCGCGGTCGCCGCGGGCATCTCGATGCGCTCCCCGTTCGACCTGGTCGCGGAGCACTTCGTCGAGCGGCACGGCCTGCTCATCGTGATCGCGCTGGGCGAGTCCGTGGTGTCCGTCGGCGCAGGCGTCGGCGTGCACGACCTCGGCGCCGGGGCCGTGCTGGGCGCGGTGCTGGTGGTCGGCGTCATCGCCGCGCTGTGGTGGTGCTACTTCTCCGGGGACGACGAGAGGGCCACGCTCGCGTTCGGCGCCGTCGAACCCCGCCGCCGCACGGCCGCGGCGCTGCGCGCGTTCTACGTCGACCACCTGCTCATGCTGTTCGGCCTGGTGCTGCTCGGCGCGGGCCTGCACCTCGCGGTCGAGGACGCCCTGCACCCACCGACGGTCGCGACCGGCTGGCTCATCGCCGCGGGCGTCGCCCTGTTCCTCGTCGGGGACGCCGACTACCGGCGCTACCTCGGGCTCGGCGCGTGGTGGTTCCGGGCCGGCGGTGCCGCGGCGGCGCTGCTGGTCGGGGCGGTGGCGTCGCTCGTGCCGTCGGTCGTCGTGCTCGCCGCGCTGGGGCTCGTGGTGGTCGCGACGATCGCCGTCGACCGCACTCGCCCTCAGTAGGTGTCACACATCCGCCTCGGCCGGTGTCTTCATGCCGACACCTACCGAGGAGGAACGATGACCAGCACCACCCGGGTCCCCGTGGTCGAGATCACCGGCATGTACGGGGCCGCCGTGAAGTGGTTCAGCAAGCGCATGTTCGGCAAGGTCCCGGAGTCGCTCGGGGTCGCGTGGAACAACCCGGCGATCCTCAAGTTCCAGCTGTCGCTGGGGCGGCGGTCGCGGAAGTGGGACGCCGTCGACGACGACCTCAAGTCGTACGCGCACATGGCGGTCGCGTCGCTGATCGGCTGCTCGTGGTGCCTCGACTTCGGGTACTTCGCGGCCGCCAACGAGGGGCTCGACCTCACCAAGGCCCGTGAGGTGCCGCGGTGGCGGGAGTCCGACGTGTTCTCGCCGCTGGAGCGCGACGTGCTCGAGTACGCGGAGGCGATGTCGCAGACCCCGCCGACCGTGACCGACGCGCTGTCCGCCCGGCTGCTCGAGCAGCTCGGTGCGCCCGGGCTCGTCGAGCTCACGACGTGGGTCGCGCTCGCGAACCTGTACGCGCGGAGCAACTCCGCGCTCGGCGTCGAGTCGGAGGGCTTCGCAGCGTCGTGCGACCTGCCGCCCCTCGCAGCCCGGCCCGCTGCCGCGTCCGCCGTCTCCCCCGCGTAGCGTCGCCGCCATGACCGACGACCCGTTCGTCACCCACCGCAGTCTGCTGTTCACGGTCGCGTACGAGATGCTCGGCTCCGCCGCCGACGCCGAGGACGTGGTCCAGGAGACGTGGCTGCGGTGGGCGGACCTCGCCGACGACGCCCGCGCCGAGGTCCGCGACCCGCGCGCGTACCTCGTGCGGATCACGACCCGCCAGGCCCTCAACCGCCTGCGCACGCTCGCGCGCCGGCGGGAGGACTACGTCGGCGAGTGGCTGCCCGAGCCGCTGCTCGTCAGCCCCGACGTCGCGGAGGACGCCGAGCTCGCGGAGAGCGTCTCGTTCGCCATGCTCACCGTCCTCGAGACCCTCGGCCCCACCGAGCGCGCCGTGTTCGTGCTGCGCGAGGTGTTCGATTCCCCGTACGACGAGATCGCCGCGGCCGTCGGTCGCACGCCCGCGGCCGTCCGGCAGATCGCGCACCGGTCCCGCGAGCACGTCGACGCCCGCCGTCCGCGGCACCAGGTCAGCCGCGCCGAGCAGACGCAGGTCGTCGAGAAGTTCCTCGCGGCCGTCCGCGTCGGCGACCTCGACGGGCTCCTGCAGGTGCTCGCGCCCGACGTGGTCGTGGTCGCCGACGGCGGCGGCATCGTCAAGGCCGCGCTGCGGCCCATCACCGGCGCCGAGCGGGTCGCGACGTTCCTCAGCGTGCTCGCCGAGACGTTCACGGACTTCTCGACGACCCCGATGTGGCTCAACGGCGGACCGGCGGCCCGCGTCGACCTGGCCGGCGAGCTCAACACTGCGATGAGCCTGGTCATCGAGGACGGCCGCATCTCGCGCATCTACGCGATCCGCAACCCGCACAAGATGGGCCGCCTGGACGAGGAGACGGTCCTCAGCCGGTGACGGCGTGCACAGCGGGCGGCGACCACCTCACGGTCGCCGCCCGCCCGCGCGTCAGCGCGCGGCCGGGTGGACGGCGTCCGAGGTCTCCCACACGAACCCGTCCGGGTCCGCGAACGTGCCGCCGTCGCCGACGATCGCGATCCGGTGCGACCCGGTGCCCTCGGGTGCAACACCGGCGTCCTTCGCGAGGTGCCGACGCCCGTACAGCGCGAGCTTCACGGCACTGCCTGGGGTGTCGAACTCGACGTACTTGCGGCCGAAGCTCTTCGCGACGGCGAGGCCGCGCTCGACGTAGAACTTCTTCGTCACGGCCACGTCGTCGACGCCGAGCAGCAGCACGAGGTCGTCGACCGCGAGCGTGGCCGGGCCGGTGTCCTTCTTCGCCGACGTCGCGACCTTCCAGATCGTGCCGTCGGGCGCGGCGACGACGCCGCCGACACCCCAGAACGACTTCTCGACCGGCTTGAGCACGGTCGCGCCCGCGGCGACGGCGGCGTCGACGAGGCCGCGGACGTCGGCGGGCTGGGAGACGGTCAGCGACAGCGTGAAGCCACGGAAGCCGGTCGTCGGTGCGTCCGAGGCCCGCACGCGCAGCCGCGCGCCCAGGCCGAAGGCGGACGAGTAGAAGTGCTCGGCGGCCGACGGGTCGGCCACGTCCAGGATCAGGGAGTCGATGGTTGCCATGCCGACGACGCTACGGAGCGGGCTCCGGCGGCTGCTTCTCGATTCCTGACGGCTTGGCGCCGGCGACGTCGACGGACCGGGCCGGTCGACCAGAGGCGCGGCGTAGGCTCGTGCGGTGGCCACGTTCTCTGCGGTGACTCGTCAGCACATCCTCCAGGCGATCGCGGAGTACGACTCCCGCGGTCGCGACGACTTCCTCGGGGTCTACGGCTACGACCCGTCGGTCGGCTACACGCTGACGTTCGACGGCCGCGAGTACGACCCGGCCGCCGTCCTCGGCGTCGCCCACCGCTACGCGACCGGGCGCCTCGCCCCCGCCCACGAGTTCAGCGACGGGCTCATCGGCGCGACCGCGATCCTGCGCAAGCGCGGGTTCGACGTGACCGAGCCGCCCTCCGCCGTCCGCCCCGCACCGGCTGCGCCGACGCGTCGCGCACCCGCCC
>JAEWCA010000036.1 GCA_023390875.1 Actinomycetes bacterium | reverse complement strand
CCGCGCGGCCCCCCCCCCCCCCCCCGGCCCCCCCCCCCCGTCCGTCCACCGCGCTGCGTCAGGCGTCGACCGTGATGCTCGGTCGGACGTCCTCGTGCGCCGCCCGCTCGTGGTCCGCCTCGGCCTCGGCGACCGCCGCACGGGACGCGGCACCCGCGTCGCGGAAGTGGCCGACCGTCGCGAGCACCAGGCCGAGCACGGCCCACCCGACGAGCGCGGTCCACAGGGCCGTGGTGTCGGCGCGCGGGAAGTACGACTCGTCGCGCAGCAGTGCGGCGGCGGCACCCGGCGGCAGCCACTGGCCGACGGCGCCCCACGGCGCGGGCAGCATCTGCCACGGCTGCGCGGCGGACGCGATGGGGTTGGCGACGAGCAGGAACAGCACGGGACCGATCGCGATGCCGGGCCGGCCGACGAGCGACACGACGGCGACGATCACGCCCGCCACGGCCAGCACGGCGAGGCCGATGATGCCGGCATTGACGGCGAACGAGCCGGCGAGCGCGCCGTACCAGCCCTGCAGGACGCCGGCGACGGCGAGGCCCGCGAGCGCCGCGTACGTGGTGACCGCGGCGACCCGGCGCCACACGCCGACGACGGTGAGCGAGATCGCGATGCCGCCGATCATCCCGCCCATGACGAGCGGGAGGGTGACGGCGCCGATGACCGCGCCGCGCGGGTCGCCCGCACCGAGCGGCACGACGTCCGTGACGGCGACGGTGACGGGAGCACCGGCCGCCTCGCTGAGCTGCCCCTGCAGCACCGGCGCGAGCGCGGAGAGCTGCTGCGCGACGACCGCGCTCGACGCCGTGGAGACGAGCACCTCGGGCTCGGGGCCGAGCACGATCGCGCCGTAGACGTCCCGGGTCTCGACGAGGTCGGCGGCGGCCTGCCGGTCGGCGGCGGGGACGACGTCGAACGCGCCGGGTGCGCGCTGGTCGAGCGCGGCGGTGACCGGTGCCGTGGCGGCGGCGGGGCCGGCGAGCGCGACGGGCAGGTCGCGCGGCTCGGACGTGTGCGCGGGCCACAGGAACGCGAGGACGAGCACGGTCACGAGGGCCGTGAGCGCGACCCCGACGCCGAGCAGGCGGCGCCAGGGGGTGTGGGGGCGGGTGTGGTGCGACATGGTGGGCCTCCTCCAAAACCGAACGTTCGTTCTTTGCTCAGCCTAGGAGGCTTCCCCGGCTTGTCAAGAACGTTCGTTCGTTTTTATGGTGGGCCGTGCCCAAGGTCACCGAGGACTACCGCGCCGCCCGCCGCGACGAGATCGCCGACGCCGCGCTGCGCGCGTTCCGCCGCAAGGGGTTCCAGGCCACGTCGATGGCCGAGATCATCGAGGAGTCCGGCCTGTCCGCCGGCGCCATCTACGGCCACTACCCCAGCAAGGCCGCGCTCGTCGTCGAGGTCGCGGCACGCATCGTCGGCGGCCGCATCGAGGAGATCGGCCGGCTCGTCGACGCGACGCCCATGACGCCGCCGCCAGGCCTCGTGCGCGTGCTCGTCACGGCGATGACACGTGAGCTCGGCAGCACGGGCGTCATGCTCCAGCTCTGGGGCGAGGCCGTGACCGACGGCGACATCGCCGAGCTCGCGTCGACCGTGCTCGTCCGGCTCGTCGCCTCGCTGCGCGAGTACACGTCGCTCTGGTACCAGCGGACCCACGGGACCGCGCCCGACGAGGCCGACGCGCTCGCCGTCGACCAGGTGCCGCTGCTGCTCGCCGCCGTGCAGGGGTACGTCATCCAGTCGACGCTGCTGCCGCAATTCGACGCCGAGGCCTACCTCGCGTCCGTCGAGCGGAACCTGCCGAGCTGACGCCCGTCCGCGCTCAGGACGAGACCTGCGTCGCCCGGTACTCGTCCTCGAGCATCGCCATGTCGATCGCGTCGCACCAGCCGTCGCCGTCGCGGTACGCGTCCCGGCGCCGGCCCTCGACGCGGAAGCCGATGTTCTCGTACAGCGACTTCGCGCGGGCGTTGATCGCGAGCACGTCGAGCTCCACGCGATGCAGCCCGAGCCCGTCGAACGCGAAGCCCAGCACGAGCTCGATGCCCTCGGTGCCGTACCCGCGGCCACGGAAACCCGGCCGCATGACGAGCCGCATGTTCGCCTTGCGGACCTCGGGGTCGATGTCGTTGAGGACGATCTCGCCGAGGAACTCGTCCGAGCCGTTCGCCGTCACCGCGAAGTCGTAGCGGTCCTCCGCGGTCGCCCGGCTCGCGCACCACGCGTCGACCTGCGGACGCGTGAACGTCGCCGTCGTGCCCGTGAGCCGGCGGCCCTCCGGGTCGGCCAGCATGTCCCACATCGCGTCGGCGTCGTCGGCCCGGATCGGGCGCAGCACGAGCATCTCGCCCTGCAGCGTCGGCTTCTGCATCGGACCACTCCCGTCCGGCACCCGTCCGGGGTGCCGTCGTCGATCGTAGGGACGTCGTGTGACCGGGGTGTTGCGACGTCGCCGCACGGCCGTCCCCACGGCACCGCTTGCCTGGGCACCACGGGAGCCACTGTGTGCAGCGTTCGTGCCGTCCCGCGACACGAACGCTGCACACGGTCAGCCCTGGGCGACGCGCTCCAGCAGCAGCTCGCGGACCCGGCCCGCGTCGGCCTGACCCCGGGTCGCCTTCATGACGGCGCCGATGATCGCGCCGACCGGGCCGAGGTTGCCGGAGCGGATCTTGTCGGCGATGTCCGGCTGGGCGGCGAGCGCCGCATCGATGGCCTCGAGCAGCGGGCCGTCGTCGGAGACGACCTCGAGCCCGCGCGCGACGACCACGGCCTCGGGGTCGCCCTCGCCGGCGAGCACGCCCTCGAGCACCTGGCGCGCGAGCTTGTCGTTGATCCGGCCGTCGTCGACGAGCTTCTGCAGCGACGCGATCTGCGCGGGCGTGATCGGCAGGGAGTCGAGCTCGACCTCCTGCTGCTTGGCCGTGCGGGCCAGCTCGCCCATCCACCACTTGCGCGCCGCCGCGGGCGACGTGCCGGCCGCGACGGTCGCCTCGATGAGCTCGACCGCGCCCGCGTTCACGACGTCGCGCATCTCGGCGTCCGCGTAGCCCCACTCGCCCTGCAGCCGGCGCCGGCGGGCGGCGGGGAGCTCGGGCAGCGACGCGCGGATCTCCTCGACCCACGCGCGGTCCGGGGCGATCGGCACGAGGTCCGGCTCCGGGAAGTACCGGTAGTCCTCGGCGTCGGACTTGATGCGGCCCGACGTCGTCGTGCCCGTGTCCTCGTGCCAGTGGCGGGTCTCCTGGACGATCGCGCCGCCGTCGTCGAGCACCGCGGCCTGCCGGCCGATCTCGTAGCGGACCGCACGCTCGACGGACCGGAACGAGTTGACGTTCTTGGTCTCCGTGCGGGTGCCGAGCGCGTCCTGCGGGGTGTTCCGGAGAGACACGTTCACGTCCGCCCGGACGTTGCCGCGCTCCATGCGGGCCTCGGACACGCCGAGCGCCCGGAACAGGTCGCGCAGCGTCTGCACGTACGCGCGCGCGACCTCGGGGGCGCGGGATCCGGCACCCGTGATCGGCTTCGTGACGATCTCGACGAGCGGGATGCCGGCGCGGTTGTAGTCGACGAGCGAGTACTCCGCGCCGTGGATGCGGCCCGTGGCGCCGCCGACGTGCGTGTTCTTGCCGGCGTCCTCCTCCATGTGCGCGCGCTCGATCTCGACACGGAACACGGTCCCGTCCTCGAGCTCGACGTCCACGTGACCGTCGTACGCGATGGGCTCGTCGTACTGCGACGTCTGGAAGTTCTTCGGGACGTCCGGGTAGAAGTAGTTCTTCCGCGCGAACCGGCAGCTCTCCGCGATGGAGCAGTTGAGCGCGAGGCCGATGCGGATCGCGTACTCGACGGCCGTGCCGTTGACCGCCGGGAGCGCACCGGGCAGGCCGAGGCTCACGGGGGTGACCTCCGTGTTCGGCTCGGCGCCGAACGTCACGGCCGCGCCGTCGAACATCTTGGTGCGGGTGCCGAGCTCGACATGCACCTCGATGCCGATGACCGGGTCGTAGCGGTCCACCGCGTCGTCGTAGTCCACCAGGGTCGTCATCGGGCCACCTCCGGGGCCTTGCTCAGCAGCGGTCCGCCCCATTCCTTCTCGAGGAGCGCCTCGAGCGCGGCGCCGACCCGGTACAGCCGGTCGTCGGCCTTCGCCGGGGCGAGCACCTGGAAGCCGACCGGCAGCCCGTCGTCGCTCAGGCCGTTCGGCAGCGACAGGCCGGGGACGCCCGCGAGGTTCGCGGGGATCGTCGCGACGTCGTTGAGGTACATCGCGAGCGGGTCGTCGAGCTTCTCGCCGAGCTTGAACGCCGTGGTCGGCGCCGTGGGCGACACCAGCACGTCGGCCGTGGCGAACGCGGCGTCGAAGTCGCGCTGGATGAGCGTGCGGACCTTCTGGGCCGAGCCGTAGTACGCGTCGTAGTAGCCGGCGGACAGCGCGTACGTGCCGAGGATGATGCGGCGCTTGACCTCGTCGCCGAAGCCCTGCCCGCGCGTCGCCGACATGACGCGCTCGGCCGTCGGGTTGTCCTCGGGGACCACCCGCAGGCCGAACCGCATGCCGTCGAACTTCGCCAGGTTGCTCGACGCCTCGCTCGGCATGATCAGGTAGTACGCGCCGAGCGCGTAGTCGAAGTGCGGGCACGAGACCTCGACGATCTCCGCGCCCGCGCGCTCGAGGATCGCGAGCGACTCGGTGAACCGGGCGAGCACGCCCGCCTGGTACCCCTCGCCCTGCAGCTCGCGGATCACGCCGACGCGCACGCCGCTCAGGTCCCCGGTCGCCCCGGCGCGGGCCGCGGCGACGAGCGCCGGCAGCGGCTCCGCGATCGACGTGGAGTCGAGCGGGTCGTGGCCGCCGATGAGCTCGTGCAGCAACGCCGAGTCGAGCACCGTGCGGGTCACCGGGCCGGCCTGGTCGAGGCTCGACGCCATCGCGATGAGGCCGTAGCGGGACACCGAGCCGTACGTCGGCTTCACCCCGACCGTGCCGGTGACGGCGCCGGGCTGACGGATCGAGCCGCCCGTGTCCGTGCCGATGGCCAGCGGTGCCTCGTACGCGGCGACCGCGGCGGCGGACCCGCCACCCGACCCGCCGGGGATGCGCGTGAGGTCCCACGGGTTGTGCGTGTTGCCGAACGCGGAGTGCTCGGTCGACGAGCCCATCGCGAACTCGTCCATGTTCGTCTTGCCGAGGATCGGCAGGCCCGCGGCCTTGATCCGCTCGACGAGCGTCGCGTCGTACGGCGGCACCCAGCCCTCGAGGATCTTCGAGCCCGCCGTGGTCGGCAGGCCCTTCGTCACGACGACGTCCTTGACCGCGATCGGCACACCCGCGAGCGCGTGCAGGTCCTCACCGGCAGCGCGGCGCGCGTCGACGTCGGCCGCGGTGGCGAGCGCCTCCTCGCCGCTGACGTGCAGGAACGCGTGCACGGCGCCGTCGACGGCGGCGATCCGGTCGAGGTGCGCCTGCGTCGCCTCGACGCTCGACACCTCCTTCGCGGCGAGCCTCTCGGCGAGATCCGCCGCCGACAGCCTGGTGAGGTCGGTCACGCGTCCTCCCCCAGGATCTGCGGCACGAGGAACTTGCCGTCCTCCGACGCGGGCGCCGCGGCCAGGACCGCGTCGCGGTCGACCGGCGTCACGGGCACGTCGGGTCGGAACACGTTCGTCAGCGGCAGGGGGTGGCTGGTGGCCGGCACGTCGGGCGTGGCGATCTCGCTCACGCGTGCGACCGACTCGACGATGACGTCGAGCTCGCCCGCGAGGCGGTCGAGCTCCGCCGGCGTGAGGTCGATCCGTGCCAGGCCCGCCACGCGCGCGACCTCGTCGCGAGAGAGGGTGGACATGGCGAGGAGTCTAGTGTTCCGCGGCACCACGCCGGGGCGGGGCGCCCGCCGCAACCAGGTGCCCCAGGCACGGGACGGTGCCAGACTGCAAGGAACTCCACCTCGCGGAGGTCTCCGTGGCCGCAGACGCTCGAGCCGCCTCCGCATCGGCGCGCGTGGCCGTCCGGCTCGCGCTCACGTGCGTGGTCGTGGCAGGCATCGGCGTCGCGATGACGGCCGCCGCCTGGACGGACCAGGACCGGCTCACCGCCACGGCACGCTCCTCCAGCTACGACATCCAGGCTCGTACCTCCGCCACGGGGCCGTGGCAGGACGTCGGCCTTCCCGGCGACCCCGACACCGACGTGCCGGGCTCCGAGATCGTCATCCCGCCCATCGAGGGCGCCCTCCCCGGCACCAGCTACGCGGTCCCGATCTACCTGTGCAATGCGGGCGACGCAGACGGCGTGCTCGCAGCCGCCGAGATCACCAACTCCGGCACCCTCGTCGACCTCGCGAGCGTGAACGTCGACACCATCAGCATCGGGACGGTGCTGCCGGCCGGCTCCTGCAACGACACCGACCAGATCACCGGGTACATCCAGCTGACCACCCGGTCCGACTGGGCGCGCGGCAGTGGGGGCGTGACCGACGTGATCCGGCTGCGGATCGTCTGCGAGAGCGTGTAGGCCGCCGTGAGCAGGAGAGCCCGGTCCGTCGTCGCCCTCGCCGGTGCGGCACTCCTGCTCGTCGGGCTCGCCGGGTCGTTGCCCGGGCGCACGGCGGCCGCGTGGACCGACAGCGGTGTCACGCTCGTCTCCGTCGTCGCCCGGGCCGACCCACCCGCGCTGACCCTGCCGATCACGTCCGAGGACCCGAACACCGTCATCCAGGGAGGGCCCGACGAGTGGGTCTGGAGCTCGGAGGGCGGCCCGAGCCCGACGCCGAACAACTTCTGCCTCCAGTTCACCATCACGTCGCCGTCCGTCACCCCGGTCGCCTGGCGGGTCACCCTCCACCTCGACGTGCCGCCGTTCAACTGGTCGGCCCCGTTCACCACCGCGATGATCGGCAACATCTACTTCCCGGCCGGGTACTTCTCCACACTGACGCCGTCGCCCGACCTCGCGACCAGCGGGCTCGTCTACCTGACGCCCGACCCGTTCAACAGCGCCCAGCTGGTCAGCGCCGGGAACCCGGTGGTCGAGAAGTTCTGCGCCAACGTCCCCGACCCGCCCTGGCAGCCGGAGGGCCCGACCACCTACACGGTGGTGAGCGCGACGCTCGACGTGCCGCCCGGGTTCAACCCGTGCGTCACCGTCGTCGTCACGGGCCACCTGCCGTACTACGTCGGGTTCACGGCCAACTTCGACTACAAGGCGATCCTCGACGAGGCGCTCGCCGGGTCGGTCATCGACCAGGCCACTTACGACCGGTGGCTGCCGCTGGTCGTCTGGGCCGGCCCGTCCGCGCAAGGGGCGACCGGCGCCGACTACCTCGTGACGCTCACCGGGTACTCGGCAGCCACCCGCAACATCAACCAGTGGGCGGACGTGACATTGCAGTCGTGCGCGTCCTAGGTGCAAGCAGAGGGAGGAACCACCATGTCCGACACCCAGACCCGAACTCGTCGCCACACGATCCGGCTCGCGCTCGCTGCCGTGGCCGTCCTCGGGATCGGCGCCGCCGTCACCACCGCGCTGTGGACCGACGACGTCTTCTTCTCGACGACCGCCACCGCGTCCAGCTACGACCTTCAAGGACGTGCCGGCACGTCCGGCGCCTGGTCGGACGTGGGCATCCCGGGCGACAGCGACACCACCCCCATCACGCTGACGTCTGCCGAGCTGTCGGCGCTGTCCCCGTCGATGGACTTCGACGTGCTGTTCCAGCTGTGCGACGTCGGTTCGACGCCGGGGACCATCACGGCGGTCTCGACGCCGGTGCTGTCCGGGCCGCTGTTCACGGCGGCGGGCGCCGAGATCACCGTCACGGTGACCGCTCCGGCCGTCGGCACCGCCACCCCGTCCGACCCCGGCTGCACGACACCCGTCAACGGCACGCTCCACGTGACCACCACGGCCGCGTTCCCCGCCACCGCGCAGGGTCTGGACGGCACGATCACGTTCGACGTGACGGGCACGTCCGTCTGACGCGCCGAAGGGACCTGACGGATGCCCGTCCTGCGACGTGCCGGCGGCGCCCTGCTCTGGGCCACGGCAGCCCTGGGCGTGCTCTCGGGTGCGCTCTGGTTCGCGCACGCGCTCGGCTGGGTCCAGCCGCTGGTGGTGGTGTCCGGCTCGATGGAGCCCACCATCCGTCGCGGTGACCTGCTGCTCGCGCTGCCGGTGCGGGCGACGGACGTCGACGTGGGCGAGGTGACCAGCCTGCCTAGCCCGCTGAACGGCGTGCTCGTCACCCACCGGGTGACCGCCGTGACCGGCGACGGGGCGACGCTTTCGATCACGATGGAGGGCGACGCCAACGGCGTCCCGGACGCGCAGCCCTACCGGGTGGACGCCGCGTCGACGGTCTGGCAGCCGCAGGTCACGGTTCCGGGCGCGGGTGACGTCGTCATGGTGCTGTCCCGGCCGGCGGTCTCGGTCCCGCTGGCGGTGGCCCTGCTCGCACTGATCGGCCTCAGCGTCGTGCCGTCGTCGCCGCGGCGCCCGCCCGTCGGTGAAGGCGCGTCGACGTGATGCGCGAACGCACGAGGGCGGTGCTCGCGGGGGTGCTCGCGTTCGGGGCGGTGTGCGCGCTCGCCGGGTTCGCTGCCCTGGTGCCCTCGTCCGCCGCCCGGGCCGCGCCGGCTCCGGAGTTCACGCTGGCGTTCGACGGCCTGGCACCGGGCGCACCCCAGTCCCGTTCGGCGACGTTCGTGCTGGAGCGGGACGCGACGCTGACCGGCGTCATGTGGCTGGACCGGGAAGGCCTGCTGGCGGACGCCGCGCTCGACGTCAGGGTCTGCGACGCCGCGGGGACCTGCGCGTCCCCGCCCGCCGACGCC
>JAEWCA010000434.1 GCA_023390875.1 Actinomycetes bacterium | reverse complement strand
ACGGCCGACGGACCGCCGAGCTCCCGAAGGTCCCCGTCCGACGGCTCGTCAGCCGCCTGCGACCGCGATCGCGGCCCGGACCTGTGCGAGCGTCGGCGTGCCCGTCGCCCGGCGGCGCACGGCACCGGTCGAGTCCAGCACCAGCACGGTCGGGGTGCTGTCGATCCCGAGCCGCTCCCCCAGGTCGAGGTGCCGGGCGACGTCCAGGTCGACGAACGCGACGTCCTGGGTGGTCGCGACGGCGCGCTCGACGACGAGCCGGGTCGCACGGCAGGGTGCGCAGAACGCGCTCGAGAACTCGACGACCGTCGCACGCGCACCGAGCGGCGCACCGAGGTCCGCCGCGGTGAGCTGCACGGCGCTCAGCGTCCGGCGGCGAGCGCGGTGAGGTCGACGGTCGCGTCGGCCACGAGGACGGCAGGGCCCGCGAGCTCGACGTGGCCGCCGGGCAGCGCCGTGACACGGACCGTGCCGCCCGGGACCTCGACGAGCCACGTGTCGGGTGCACCGGCACCGGCCCAGGTCCGCACCGCGAGGGCGGCGGCGCACGCACCCGTGCCGCAGGACCGGGTCTCACCGACGCCCCGTTCGTGCACGCGCATCCGCACGCGCCCGACGATCGTGCCGTCGGGGTCGCGCTCCTCGCCGAGCGGCACGACGAGCTCGACGTTGGTGCCGTGCGGCGGGACGGGCGTGACGACGGGGGCCTTCGTGATGTCGGCGGCGGCGAGCTCGGTCTCGTCGGGGAGCGCGATCACGGTGTGCGGGTTGCCGACGTCGATGCTGAGCGCGGCGCGTGCCACGGGCAGGCCGGTGACCTCGACGTCCGCGTCCGCGCCCGCGTCGACCGCGGCGGCGCCTCCGGGCACGGACCAGCGGCCCATGTCGACCGCGTACCAGACGTCGTCCGGGATCCCGGCGGGCACGGGGACGCGGCGGACCCGGCGGACGCCGGCGCGCGTGCCGAGCGCGAGCTCGCCGTCGGCGGCGTCCCACAGACCGAGGCGCTCCAGGTAGGCCGCGAACACGCGCACGCCGTTGCCGCACATCTCCGCGACGGAGCCGTCCGCGTTGCGGTAGTCCATGAACCACGTCGCCGCAGGCTCCTCGGCGAGCACCGCGGCGCCCTCGGGGAGCCTCTCGCTCGCCACGACGCGGATGACGCCGTCGCCGCCCAGCCCCGCGCGGCGGTCCGCGAGCTCGCGCACCAGGGCCGCGCCCAGCTCGAGCGCGCCGGTGCGGTCGTCGAGGAGCACGAAGTCGTTCTGCGTGCCGTGCCCCTTCGTGACCTGCAGCGTCGCGACGTGCGCGGCCGGCTGAGCAGGCGCCGGAGCTGCGTCCGTGGTGGTCGGGGCGGGCACGGAGGTCATGAGCCCAGACTACGTCGGGGCGTCGGGTCGTCGGTCGCGAGGCCGAGCCGTCCGTCGTCCGCGAGCGCGACGAGCTCGAGTGCGCGCTCGACGAGGTCGGGGTCCTGCGCGTCGAGCCAGTGCACGCGCGGGTCGCGGCCGAACCAGCCCATCTGCTTGCGCGCGAGCCGCCGCGTGCCGGCGGTGATCGCCGCTCGGGTGTCGTCGGGCGTCGCAGCGCCGCGCAGCATCGTGAGGACCTCGGCGTAGCCGACCGCGCGCGACGCCGTGCGGCCCAGACCGGCGGCCGCGAGGTGCTCGACCTCCTCGACGAGCCCCCGGCTCCACATCCGCTCGACCCGTCCGGCGACGCGTTCGTCGAGCACGACCCGGTCGCAGTCGAGGCCGATCTGCACGGCCGGCACCTCGTAGACGTGCTGCGGCAGGGACGCCGAGTACGGGCGACCCGTGAGCGCGATGACCTCGAGCGCCCGCACGACGCGCCGGGCGTTGCGCGGTCCGATCCCGTCGGCGGCGACCGGGTCGACCGCGGCGAGCTCGGCGTGCAGCGCACGCGACCCCTCGGTCTCGACGCGCTCCTCGAGCCGCGCCCGGACCTCCGGGTCGGTCCCCGGGAACTCCATGTGGTCGAGCAGCGAACGCACGTACAGCCCGGAACCGCCCACCGCGACCGCGCGCCGGCCGCGCGCCTCGATGTCCGCCAGGGCGGCGCGCGCCCGGTCCTGGTAGTCCGCGACGGACGCGTCCTCGTGCGGGTCCAGCACGTCGAGCAGATGGTGCGGGACGCCCTCGCGCTCGTCGGGCGTGAGCTTCGCCGTGCCGATGTCCATGCCGCGGTACAGCTGCATCGCGTCGGTGTTCACGACCTCGCCGTCGAGCGCGTGCGCGAGGGCGAGCCCGAGGTCCGACTTGCCGGTCGCCGTCGGGCCGACGACCGCCACCACGAGGGTCATCGCGTCACTCGTCGGCGGGGTACTGCTCGTCGAGCGCCTGGAAGAACCCGAGCGACGCGCCCAGGCCGCACCGGATGTGCAGGTCGAGCTGCGCGTCCGTGACGCCGTGCGTGTAGTCGACGCTGTGCTCGGTGTACACGCGCACGATGTCGTCCTCGACGCGGACGTAGATCTTGGGCCAGATCACGTTGTCCGCCCAGCCGTTCGCGGCGAACAGGACCGCGCCGAACTCGCTGCGCGGCAGCTCCCGGGCCCAACGCCCGCGGATCTGCAGGACCTCGCCGTCGTTGCCCAGCGAGAAGAAGCGGAACAGGTGCGCGTCCCACTGGCCGATGAGGTTGCCCTCGTCGTCCACGTGGTACGCGTCGCCGTGCTCGTCGAGCCGCGCGCCGACCCGGCTCATCGCGAACGGGCGGATCTCGTGCTCAGGGGCGTCGGTGGACATCGGGACCTCGTCGCTGGGGAACGTGTCAAGGGGCACCGAGAGGCTACCTGCCGTTCGCGGGGGCGCCCGTCACCGCCCACAGGGCGACGGCGTGCTGAGCGCCCGACGGGGTCCCGGCCGCCAGCACGGTCGCGCGGACGGCCGCGTCCCCGACGGCGCCGAGCAGCACCTGCCACGGGCCCCAGC
>JAEWCA010000380.1 GCA_023390875.1 Actinomycetes bacterium | reverse complement strand
GGTGTCAGTCCCGGCGCAGCTTGCGGTACGTCACGCGGTGCGGACGCGCCGCGTCGGCACCCAGTCGCGCCACCTTGTTCTCCTCGTACGCCGCGAAGTTCCCCTCGAACCAGTACCAGTTCGCCGGGTCCTCCTCGGTGCCCTCGTACGCGAGGATGTGCGTCGCGACGCGGTCGAGGAACCACCGGTCGTGCGACACGACGACCGCGCAGCCGGGGAACTCGAGCAGGGCGTTCTCGAGCGAGCCGAGCGTCTCGACGTCGAGGTCGTTGGTCGGCTCGTCGAGCAGCAGCAGGTTGCCGCCCTGCTTGAGCGTGAGCGCGAGGTTGAGGCGGTTGCGCTCACCGCCCGACAGGACCCCGGCGGGCTTCTGCTGGTCCGGGCCCTTGAAGCCGAACGCGGCGACGTACGCCCGCGACGGCATCTCGACGTTGCCGACCTTGAGGAAGTCGAGCCCGTCGGACACGACCTCCCACAGCGTCTTCTTCGGGTCGATGCCGCCGCGCGACTGGTCGACGTACGAGATCGAGACGGTCTCGCCGATCTTCAGGTCGCCGCCGTCGAGCGGCTCGAGGCCGACGATCGTCTTGAACAGGGTCGTCTTGCCGACGCCGTTCGGGCCGATGACACCGACGATGCCGTTGCGCGGCAGCGTGAACGACAGACCGTCGATGAGCGTGCGGCCGTCGAAGCCCTTCTCGAGGTCCTTGGCCTCCAGCACGACGTTGCCCAGACGCGGGCCCGGCGGGATCTGGATCTCCTCGAAGTCCAGCTTCCGCGTGCGCTCCGCCTCGGCCGCCATCTCCTCGTAGCGGGCCAGACGGGCCTTCGACTTGGTCTGGCGGCCCTTGGCGTTCTGCCGGACCCACTCGAGCTCGTCCTTGAGGCGCTTCGCGAGCTTGGCGTCCTTCTTGCCCTGGACCTGCAGGCGCTCCTGCTTCTTCTCCAGGTACGTCGAGTAGTTCCCCTCGTACGGGTAGAGGCGACCGCGGTCGACCTCGCAGATCCACTCCGCGATGTTGTCGAGGAAGTAACGGTCGTGGGTCACCGCGAGGATGGCGCCCTGGTAGTCCTTGAGGTGCTGCTCGAGCCAGAGCACCGACTCGGCGTCGAGGTGGTTCGTCGGCTCGTCGAGGAGCAGCAGGTCCGGCTTCTCGAGCAGCAGCTTGCACAGCGCGACCCGGCGGCGCTCACCGCCGGACAGCACCTTCACGTCGGCGTCGGCCGGCGGGCACCGCAGCGCGTCCATCGCCTGCTCGAGCTGCGCGTCGAGGTCCCACGCGTCGGCGGCGTCGATGGCCTCCTGGAGCTGGCCCATCTCGGCGAGCAGCGCGTCGAAGTCGGCGTCCGGCTCGGCCATGAGCGCCGAGATCTCGTTGTACCGGTCGAGCTTGCCCTTGATCTCGGCGACGCCCTCCTCGACGTTGCCGAGCACCGTCTTGTCGTCGTTGAGCGGCGGCTCCTGCATGAGGATGCCGACCGTGTAACCGGGGCTCAGACGCGCCTCGCCGTTCGACGGCTGGTCGAGACCGGCCATGATCTTGAGGATCGTCGACTTGCCCGCGCCGTTCGGGCCGACGACGCCGATCTTGGCGCCGGGCAGGAAGTTCAGCGAGACGTCGTCGAGGATGACCTTGTCGCCGTGCGCCTTGCGCGCCTTGTACATGGAGTAGATGAACTCAGCCACTGGCTCTTCGTCCGCCTCGGTGCTCGGGTGCCCGACCGGCGCGTGCGGGCGGCGCGGCAGGGCAGGTGGGGGCCGTCTCCAGCCCACCGTCCTGCTCGCGGCGCCGGTCCGCAGCGACGTCGGGCGTCGTCGGATGGTGGTTGCCGGTCCCCCAGCCTAGGCGATCACGGCTGGGGAGCCCGGCTCCACGTCGCCCGCGCCGGTCAGGCACCCACCGGGCGCCCGGCCGGCATCCGGCGGGCACCCAGTCGGCACCCCGCCGGGCGTCCGTCAGAGCGCGCCCGCGAGCACCCGCGCCTCGTCGAGCTCGACCGCCACGTCCTCGGCCGGGACGAGCGCGTCCTCGTCGCCGACCTCGGGGAACCCGGACACGTCGGCGGGCACCGCGGCACCGTCGCCCGCATCCTGCTCCGCGGCCGCGGGGCTGAGCGTCCGACGGAAGTGCGTCGTGCCGAACGTGAGGTCGTGGCCGACGGCCGCGGCCTCGATGACGAGCGTGGTGCGCGGCCCTTCCGGCGACACCCACTCCTCGGTGGACAGCCGGCCGTGCACCACGACCGGGTCGCCCTTGCGCAGGCTGTGCCCCGCGTTCTGCGCGGCCTGCCGCCACAGCTTGACGGTGAACCACTCGGTCCGGCCGTCCTTCCAGACGTTCTCGCGGCGGTCGAACCACCGGCGGGTGCTGGCCATCCGGAACGACGTGAACTCCGTCGAGCCGTCCGTGCTCGGGTAGTTGCGGACCTCGCTGCCGATCCAGCCGACGAGGGTCAGGTCCAGGGTGTGCGTGCTCATGGCGTCCTCCGTGCCGCGTGCCCCGCGGGATGCGGGACGGGTGCGGCCAGCGTGGGCGACGGTGACCCGCAGCCGTCGAGCACGGGCGACCCACCGGGGACGAGCACCAGGACGGCCGGGCTGTGGGCGGCTCGGCGACGAACGGCCGGAAGAATAGCGGTCGCTGCCGGACGAGTAATCATCATAGGAACTTCCGCGGC
>JAEWCA010000378.1 GCA_023390875.1 Actinomycetes bacterium | reverse complement strand
GGGCCGCGCAGGGCCTGCCCGACGAGCCGCTCGACTTCGACGGCTTCGCCGTCGAGGACGTGCCCGCCGCCTCCCCGACCCGGCGGCGGTTCGACCCGACGGCGCTGGTGCTCGGCATCGTCGGGGTCGTCGTCGTCATCGGCGTGATCATCGCGTTCAAGTCGCTGTTCTCGTCGTTCGACCCGAAGTCGCCGAGCGCCGACGACTCCGCGAGCGCGCCGCAGCAGACCGCGTCCGCCCCCGCCGAGTCGGCGCCACCGGCCGCCGAGCCGACGCAGGCAGCCCCGCCCGCGGCCGGCACCGTCCCGACCATCGCGACCGCCATCACGATCGACCCGTCGGACGACGACGGCGAGCACGAGGAGGACGTCGCGAAGGCGTATGACGGCGACCCGTCGACGTTCTGGTACACCCAGACGTACAAGCGCGACGACTTCGCGGGCTTCAAGGACGGCGTCGGCTACGCGATCACGCTGGCCGCCCCCGCGAACGTCAAGACGGTCACGCTGCACTCGAACATGACCGGCGGGCACGTGGAGGTCCGCGCGACCGACGCGACCGCGCCGACCACGGGTCCGGTGCTCGCGTCGGGCGCGTTCGGCCCCGAGACGGTGCTGACGCTGGACCCCGCCACGGACACCCAGTCGATCGTCCTGTGGATCACGCAGCTCCCGCCTGCCCCGGAGGGTGGGTTCCGCGTCGAGCTGACGGAGATCTCGCTGTCCTGACCGGGACGTCCCACGGGTCCGGAACAGATCCGGCCTAGGATCGGTTGACCACACAGCCGACCGCCGGGCGTCCGCCCGGTTCCCCGTCACCGCAAGGACTCACGTGAGCGACCAGACCAGCACCGTGCGCGACCTGATCATCGTCGGGTCCGGCCCCGCCGGTTACACCGCCGCCATCTACGCCGCGCGCGCCGGGCTCGCGCCGCTCGTGGTCGCCGGTTCGGTCACGGCCGGCGGCGCGCTGATGAACACCACCGAGGTCGAGAACTTCCCCGGCTTCCCGGACGGCATCCAGGGCCCCGAGCTCATGGACAACCTGCAGAAGCAGGCCGAGAAGTTCGGTGCCGAGGTGCTGTGGGACGACGCCGTCTCGCTGTCGCTCGAGGGACCCGTGAAGACCGTCGTCACCGGCGGCGGCGACACGTTCCAGGCGCGCGCGGTCATCCTGTCCACCGGCTCGGCGTACCGCGAGCTCGGGCTCGACGACGAGAAGCGCCTGTCGGGCCGCGGCGTCTCGTGGTGCGCGACCTGTGACGGGTTCTTCTTCCGCGACCAGGAGATCCTCGTGGTCGGCGGCGGCGACTCCGCCGTCGAGGAGGCCACGTTCCTCACCCGGTTCGGCAAGCGCGTGACGCTCGTGCACCGCCGCGACCAGCTGCGTGCGTCGAAGATCATGGCCGACCGTGCCCTCAACGACCCGAAGATCGAGATGGCCTGGAACTCCGAGGTCGTCGCGATCCACGGTGAGGACAAGGTCACGGGCGTCACGCTGCGCGACACCGTCACCGGCGAGACCCGTGAGCACCCCGCGACGGGCGTGTTCGTCGCGATCGGCCACGTGCCGCGCACCGAGCTCGTCGTCGGCCAGGTGAACCTCGACGAGGACGGCTACATCGACGTCGTCGGGCGCACCACGAAGACGAACCTCGCGGGCGTGTTCGCGTGCGGCGACGTCGTCGACCACACCTACCGGCAGGCCATCACGGCCGCCGGGTCCGGGTGTGCCGCCGCGCTCGACGCCCAGCACTTCCTCGCGTCGCTGGGCGACTCCGCGTCGCACCCGGTCGAGCCCTTCCCCGCCACCGAGGCCCTGGAGGTCACCCGATGAGCAACGTCACCGCCGTCACCGACGCCACGTTCCAGGCCGAGGTCCTCGACTCCGACATCCCGGTGGTCGTCGACTTCTGGGCGCCGTGGTGCGGGCCGTGCCGCATGGTCGCGCCCGTCCTCGAGGAGCTCGCGACGACGTACGCGGGCAAGATCAAGGTCGTCAAGCTCAACTCCGACGAGAACCCGCAGGTCACGGGCGACTACGGCGTGGTCTCCATCCCCACGCTGAACTTCTACTCGGGTGGCGAGCTGGTCAAGTCGGTCATCGGCGCGCGGCCCAAGATGTTCTACACGCAGGAGTTCGACGAGGTCCTCGCGACCGTCTGACCGTTCCTCATCCCCTTCACGGCCCGGACAGTGACCTGTCCGGGCCGTGTCGCGTGCGACACTGCTCGGATGACTGAGCAGCCTGGGCCCGAGCGCGAGACGGCGGGCCACCTCCCCACGTCCTCCGCCGCCGCCCAGGGCACGCGGCTCGACCCGTGGCTCGGCGCGTACGCCGACCGCACGCACGGCATGCGCGCCTCGGAGATCCGCGCCCTGTTCGCCGTCGCGAACCGCCCCGAGGTCGTGTCCCTCGCCGGCGGCATGCCGTTCCTCGACGGGCTCCCGCTCGACGTGCTCGGCGAGATCGCCGGCCGTGTCGTCGCCACCCGGGGGCTGCAGGCCCTCCAGTACGGCTCCGGCCAGGGCGACGAGACGCTGCGCGAGCAGATCCTCGAGGTCATGCGGCTCGAGGGGATCGACGCGCACCCCGACGACGTCGTGGTGACGACCGGTTCGCAGCAGGCGCTCGACCTCGTGACCCGCATCTTCATCAACCCGGGCGACGTCGTCGTCGCCGAGGCCCCTTCGTACGTCGGTGCGCTCGGGGTGTTCCGCGCGTACCAGGCCGACGTCGTGCACGTGCCGATCGACGCGCACGGCCTGATCCCGGAGGCCCTCGAGTCGACGCTCGCCTCCCTCGCGGCGGCCGGGCGACAGGTGAAGTTCGTCTACACGATCCCGAACTTCCACAACCCCGCGGGGGTGTCGCTGTCCGTCTCGCGGCGCCCGCAGGTCCTGGAGATCGCGCGCCGCTACGGCGTGCTCGTCCTCGAGGACAACCCGTACGGCCTCCTCGGGTTCGACGGCGAGCCGCGGCCCGCCATGCGGTCCATGGACACCGACGGCGTCCTCTACCTCGGGTCGTTCTCCAAGACGTTCGCCCCCGGCTACCGCGTCGGCTGGGTCGTCGCACCCCACGCCGTCCGCGAGAAGCTCGTGCTCGCGTCCGAGTCCGCGATCCTGTGCCCGTCCAACGCGTCGCAGATCGCCATCTCGACGTACCTGTCGACGTGCGACTGGCGCGGGCAGATCAAGAGCTACCGCGAGATGTACCGCGAGCGGCGCGACACCATGGTCGGCGCGCTCGCCGAGCACCTGCCCGAGGCGTCGTGGAACGTGCCCGACGGCGGCTTCTACGTCTGGGTCCGCCTGCCCGAGGGCCTCGACGCGAAGGACATGCTCCCGCGCGCCGTGACCGCCCGCGTCGCGTACGTCCCCGGCACCGCGTTCTACTACGACGGCGCCGGCTCCGACCACATGCGCCTCTCGTTCTGCTACCCGACGCCCGAGCGCATCCGTGAGGGTGTCCGGCGGCTCGCGTCCGTCGTGGCCGGCGAACGGGAGCTCGTGGAGCTGTTCGGCACGAGCGGGTCCGTCCCGGGCGACGTCGTCCAGGCCCCCGGTCCCGACGTCGCCTGACGCCGCCGTGCCAGGACTGCGTGACGAGGTCGCGCCGGGTGCCGTCGTGCCCGGCGCGGCCGAGCTGCGTCGTGCACGACCGGGCGCACCTGGCACGTCGGGCAGCTCACGTCGTGCCCGACGACCAGGCGCACCTGTCACGTGGGGCGGCTCACGTCGTGCCCGACGACCAGGCGCACCCGTCCCGTCGCTCGGCTCGCGTCGTGCCGGCGACCGCACGCCCGAGGGTCCCGCCACCATCTCCGTCCCCACCCGTGCCCCGTCGACTCCGGAGCGAACCTCGCCGTGACCACCTCGTCCTCGCCTCGCATCGTGATCCTGGCCGGCGGCCTGTCCCACGAACGCGACGTCTCCCTGCGGTCCGGGCGACGCGTCGCCGAAGCCCTCCGCGGTGCCGGGGTCGACGTCAGCGTGCACGATGTCGACTCCGACCTCGTGCCGGCGCTCACCCAGCTCCGCCCCGACCTCGTGTGGCCCGTGCTGCACGGCGCCAGCGGTGAGGACGGGTCGGTGCGCGACGTCGTCCAGCTCCTCGGGCTGCGGCTCCTCGGCACCGGACCGCGCGCCAGTCGCGTCGCGTGGAGCAAGCCCATCGCCAAGACGGTCGTCGCGCGCGCCGGCCTCACGACGCCCGACTTCGTGACGCTCCCCCAGTCGCTGTTCCGCGAGCTCGGCGCCAACCGCGTGCTCGACGCGATCGTCGCCCGGCTCGGCCTCCCGCTCGTGGTGAAGCCGTCGCGCGGCGGGTCGGCGCTCGGGGTCAACCTCGTGACGCACGCCGACCAGCTGCCGCGGGCGATGGTCGACTGCTTCTCGTACAGCGACACCGCCCTCGTCGAGCGCGCCGCCGTCGGGACCGAGGTCGCCGTCAGCGTCGTCGACACCGGCGACGGACCCGTCGCACTCCCCGCCGTCGAGATCGTCACCGAGGGTCCGTACGACTACGACGCCCGGTACAACCCGGGTCGGGTCGAGTACTTCGCGCCCGCCCGGCTGTCCGACTCGTTGACCGCCGCGGTCGGCGCCGTGGCGGTCGCCGCGCACGAGGCACTCGGGCTCGAGCGGATCTCCCGGACCGACCTGATCGTCGGCGACGACGGGACGGTGTGGTTCCTGGAGGTCAACGTGGCCCCGGGGATGACCGAGACGTCGCTCCTTCCGCAGGCCGCGGAAGCCGCGGGGCACAACCTTGGAGACTTGTACCGATCGCTGGTGGAGGCTTCCCTGCGCGGTTGAGATGGGCTCGGGAGTTCCCTTATCGACGGTTAGTACGTCCTGATTCGTCCCGGTTGTACGTCATGACGCCGACATGGCGCGCCTCCGCGTCAACGGCCGTGGTTTGACGCCGATCGGGCACCAGCGCGTGGCGCTTTGAGGGCGGTCGCGTTCTGGCGGTCGCGTTCTGGCGGTCGCGTTCTGGCGGTCGCGTTCTGGCG
>JAEWCA010000282.1 GCA_023390875.1 Actinomycetes bacterium | reverse complement strand
CCCCCGGTGATCCACCGGGGGTCGTCGTCCGTCCAAGTCGTGCGTCAGCGACGCGGCAGGGCGGCGACCGCGCGCTCGAGCTCGTCGTCGGACGTGTAGTAGTGCGGCGACGCGCGGACCACCTCGGTGAGCCCGCGGGCGGCGAGGTCGAGCTGTGACGACGTCGAGCGCGTGACGCTCACGTTGACGCCCGACGCCCGCAGCGCGTCGCGGACGACGGCCGCGGGGACGCCGTCGACCGTGAACGTGACGATCGCGCAGCGCTCCACGCCCTTGTCCCGGACCGTGACGCCGGGGACGTCGCCGAGCATCCCCCGCAGCCGCTCCCCCCGCTCGACCACGCTCGCCTCGATGGCACGCGTGCCCCACGCGAGCGCGTAGTCGGCGGCCGCGCCGAGCCCGAGCAGACCCGCGACGTTGCGTTCCCACGTCTCGAACCGGCGCGCGTCCGGCGCGGGCTCCCAGGTGGTCGGCGACGTCCAGGTCGCGGCGTCGAGGCCGAGCACGGGCGGGACGAGCCGCGGGGTGATCGCGCGCGACGCGTACAGGAAGCCGGTGCCGCGCGGGCCCCGCAGGAACTTGCGGCCCGTCGCCGCGAGCAGGTCGCAGCCGAGCTCGTCGACGTCGACGTGCAGCTGGCCGACGGACTGGCACGCGTCGAGCAGGTACGGGACGCCCGCCGCACGGGTCAGCCGCCCGACCGCCGCCGCGGGGTTGACCAGACCGCCGCCCGTCGCGACGTGCGTGAGGGCGACGAGCGCGACGTCGTCGTCGAGCCGGGCCGCGAGCGCGTCGACGTCGACCTGGCCCTGCTCGTCGTCCTCGATCACCTCGAGCGTCGCGCCCGTCCGCTCGCACGCCTGCAGCAGCGCGATGGCGTTGCTGACGTACTCGGTGCGGGCCGTGAGGATGCGCTGGCCGGCACGCAGCGGGATCGACGCGAACGCGACGTCCCACGCGACGGTCGCGCTCTCGACGAGCGCGATCTCGTCGGCGTGCGCGCCGACGAGCGTGGCGACCGAGCCGTACACCGCGACGAGCCGGTCGCGCGCCTCGTCCTCGGCCTCGTAGCCGCCGATCTCGTCCTCGCGGCGCAGGTGCGCCAGGACCGTGTCGGTCACGACGCGGGGGCGTAGGGCACTGCCGGCGTTGTTGAGGTGGGCGACGGTGGCGGTGCCGGGCGTGTCCGCGCGAGCCCGGTCAGGGTCGATCGTCACCCGGTGGAGTCTAGGGACCGGCATCCGACCGGCATCCGACCGGCACCCGACCGGCCCCGGCGATCCCGCAGGTCGGCAGCCCGCACGGACGGAGCGGCACGAGTTCATCCGTCCCTTTTGTCCCTGTTCGTGCCAGGATCGAGCCGTGTCGCAGGACACGCCGGACGACAACACGAGGGCGGTGCCGCCCGCACCGTTCTCCATGAGCGCGCGATCCCGGGTCCTGCTCGGGCTCGCGCTCCTCCCCGGCGCGATCCTGTGCGCCTTCCTGCTCGGTGCGCACGTGCCCGACCCGCCCACGGTCGGGGCGTTCGTGCTGTCGCGCGTCCTGCAGGTCGGAGCCGTCGTCGCGATCGTCGCCCTCGTCGGCTACCTGGTGTTCGGCTTCACGTCCGCGGCGTGGTGCGCCCGGGCGGCGTGGGTCGTCGTCGGCGTGGCCGTGGCGATCGGCGTGTCGGCGCTGACCGCCGCCCTGCGCCCACCGGCCGACGGCAGAGCCGTCCTCGCGATCGCGGCCGCCACGACCGTCAGCGCAGGAGCCGGCGTGTGGCTGTGGCGCAACGCGCCCCGCACCGCCAAGCTCCCCGCGGTCGGGGTCGCGGCCGCCGCCGTCGCGGGCGCCATCCTGCCCGTCCTCCAGCTCGTCAACTCGACGACGTTCACGGTCGCTCGGACGCAGGCCTCCATGGAGCTGGCCGTCGACCTCCACGACCTGGGCCTGACGCCGGACGGCACCCGACGGTTCGTCCGGCTGGAGGTCACCGCGACGAACGAGTCGACCGTCCGGGCCTTCGTCATCGCGTCGGACAGCACCGTCTGCTGGTGGGACCCTGCCGACCCCGACGACTCCCACCGCCTGCCCTCGACACCGTGGGAGCGGGAGAACTGCGACTCCCAGCCGCCGATCAACGCGCGCTCGTTCATCGACGCCGACGCCCCGACGACGTTCACGCGCGCGTTCCTCGTGCCGGCCGGCGTGCAGCACGTCGTCGCCGTCGTCCGGACGTCCTACGCGCGCGGCGACCGGCTCGCCCTCGCCGACCGGGACGATGCGCGACCCGCCCCGACGCTCGGACCGCACGTGACGGCGTACCAGATCCAGGACGAGTCGAACTTCCGGGCCTTGGCGCAGCAGGACAAGTACCTCGTCTTCGTCGACGACGGCGGCCTCAGCTTCCGGTTCGCCACCTACGACGAGCTCGCGGCGCTCGACCCGCACCTCGACGCCCCGGTGTGCAGGTCGCCGGTCCAGGCGTCGGCACCGATGCCCTCCACGGGGACGACGTCCTTCTCGGCCACCGAGGCGGCTCCCTGCACGCGGCTCGACGACCCGTCCGACATCGGGCAGTACGTCGGCCGGTCGGAGGTGACCGTCCACTACGAGACGTGGCTTCCCGCCGAGGCCGAGCCGACCACCGGGGCGGTCGCGCCGGTCCCGGACCCGTCACCCGTGCTCAGGACGCCCGGCTGACGCGTCAGCGCGGGGAGGGCCGCCACAGGACGACCGCACCCGCCTCCGCCGGCGGGCTCGGACGGCGGGTGGCACGCAGGCCTCGCGGGACCGCGACGACGTCACCGCGCGGGTCCGCCGTGAACACCCGACGGCCCGGCTCGACGAACGCGCGCAGGTACTCGACCTGCCGGCGCAGCCCGTCGAGCTCGGACTCGAGCTCGAGGATCCGCTTGATGCCCGCGAGGTTCACGCCCTCGTCCTGCGAGAGCCGCTGCACCTCGCGCAGGGTCGCGATGTCCCGCAGCGAGTACCGCCGGCCGCGGCCGCTCGTCCGGCCCGGCGACACGAGCCCGAGACGGTCGTACTGCCGCAGGGTCTGCGGGTGCATGCCGGCGAGCTCGGCGGCCACCGAGATGACGTAGACGCGGGCGTCGTCGGACGGCACGTCAGGTCACTTCCTGGCGGCGTCCAGCAGGTCGGCCCGCACGTCCTCGCCGGACGTCGCGATGCCGAACGCCTGGACGGCCTCACGGGCGGCGCTGCTGAGCCGCTGCGGCACGACGACCTGGACGGTGACCAGCAGGTCGCCGGTCGTCTTGTTGCGCGTGATGCCCTTGCCCTTGACGCGCAGGACCCGCCCGGACGGCGTGCCCTCGGGCACCTTGACGCGCACGGTCGAGCCGTCGAGCGTCGGCACCTCGATCGTCGCGCCGAGCGCGGCCTCGTCGAACGCGACGGGGACGGTGATGCGCACGTTCTCGCCGTCGAGCGAGAACACCGGGTGCGGCGTGACGCTGACGCTGATCACGAGGTCACCCGCGGGTGCGCCGCCCTCGCCGGGGCGCCCCTTGCCGCGCAGCCGGATCTTCTGGCCGTCGCGCACGCCCGCGGGGATGCGGGCGTTGACCGTGCGACCCTCGACGCCGAGCGACACCGTGGAGCCCTCGGCGGCCTGCCGGAACGGCAGCGTCACGGACGCGGCGAGGTCGGCGCCCTGCTGCGGGCCGCGCGGGAACCCGGCGCCACCCTGACCGAACAGCCCGCCGAGCAGGTCCTCGAAGTTCGCGCTGCCGCTCGTCGAGTACCGGGCACGACCGCCCTGCTGGCCGCCGAACATGCCGCCGAACACGTCCTCGAAGCCGCCGGCCCCGCCGCGGCCCCCGGCGGTGAACCGGGGACCGCCGGCCATGGCCCGCAGCTGGTCGTACTGCTGGCGCTGCTCGGCGTCGGACAGGACCGAGTAGGCCTCGCCGATCTCCTTGAACTTCGCCTCCGCCGCCGCGTCACCCGGGTTGTGGTCCGGGTGCTTCTCGCGGGCGAGCTTGCGGTACGCCTTCTTGATGGTGGCGGCGTCGGCGTCCTTGGGGACGCCGAGAACCGCGTAGAAGTCCTTCTCGAGCCAGTCCTGCCCGGTCACGGCGCCTCCCTCCTGGTTCTCAGGCTTCCGGGTCCACGACGGCCACGCGTGCCGCGCGCAGCACCCGGTCGGCCGTGCGGTACCCGTGCTGCAGCACCATCTGGACCGTCGGCTCGGTGACGTCCGCCGAGTGCGCGTGCATGAGCGCCTCGTGGACGGCCGGGTCGAACGCCTCGCCGGCCGCGCCGTACTGCTCGATGCCGAGCCGGGACAGCGTGGCCTGCAGCTTCTCCGCGATGGACGCGAACGGGCCGGTCAGGTCGCCGTGCTGCCGAGCCAGCTCGATGTCGTCGAGCACCGGGATGAGCGCCTCCGCGAGGGACGCGACACCGCGGTCGTGCGCCGCGACCTGGTCGGCCTTGGCACGCTTCACGTACGACGAGTACTGCTGCTCGAGGTTGTAGTACGCCGCCTGCGAGCGCTGCAGCTCGTCGAGCCGCTCGGCCGCGAGCTTCTGGGCCTCGACGAGACCCTCGAGCACGACGGCCTCCTCGGCACCGGCCGCGATGTTCTCGGCGTCGGCCAACACCTGCTCCTCGGGCGTGCGCACCTGGCCCGTCTCCGGGTGGATGCGGCGCGTGTCGGCGAAGCGGGGGGCCCCCGGGCGGGGGGGGGGGGGGGGGGGGGGGCGCGCGGCCG
>JAEWCA010000212.1 GCA_023390875.1 Actinomycetes bacterium | reverse complement strand
GAAGGACGCCGCGGACGCCCTCACCACGGTCGGCCTGGTCCCCCGCTACGACGAGCCGAAGTACGACGACGCCGCCGCCAACGGGATGGTCCTCACCGCGACGCTCCCCGACGGGACCCCTGCCGCCCCCGGCACGCAGTCGACGCGCGGCACCGAGGTGACGCTCGTCGTCTCCAAGGGACCGGCGCCCGCAGCGATCACGTCGGTCGTCGGCGACACCGTCGAGCAGGCCACCGCGTCGCTCGCCACCGACAACATGAAGCTCGTCGCGACCGAGGCGTTCCACGACACCGTCGAGGCCGGGAAGATCATCTCCCAGGACCCGCCGTCCGGGACGCAGGGCCACCGCGGCGACACCGTGAACGTCGTGGTGTCGAAGGGCCCTGAGCCGGTCCCGCTGCCGAACACGTACGGCCAGAACGTCAAGACGGCCCAGAAGGCGCTCGAGGACGCCGGGTTCGTCGTCAAGGTGCAGCACCCGCAGGGGATCTCGCCGCTGAACCTCGTCTACTCGCAGAACCCCGCGGGCGGCGAGGGCAAGACGGCCCCGAAGGGCAGCACCATCACGCTCAACGTGTTCTGACGCAGACGCACGAAGGGCCGGGTCCGCCAGATGCGGCCCGGCCCTTCGTCACTCCGGAGGTCAGGCCTTGCGGAGCAGCTCCACGACCTGGAACGCCATCTCGAGCGACTGCTGGTGGTTCAGGCGCGGGTCGACGAGCGTCTCGTAGCGCCGCGCGAGCCCTTCGTCGTCGATCTCCTCGGAGCCGCCGAGCACCTCGGTGACGTCGTCGCCCGTGAGCTCGATGTGCAGCCCGCCGGGCACCGTTCCCAGGGCGCGGTGCACCTCGAAGAACCCGGCGACCTCGTCCATGACGTCCGAGAACCGCCGCGTCTTGTACCCCGACGCCGACGTGATGCCGTTGCCGTGCATCGGGTCGCACACCCAGGTGACGGGCCGGCCGTCGGCGGTGACCTTCTCGACGAGCGCGGGCAGCAGGTCGCGGACCTTGCCGGCGCCCATGCGCGTGATGAACGTGATACGCCCGGGCTCGCCGCTCGGGTTGAGCTTGTCGATGAGCGCGAGCGCGTCGTCACCCGTCGTCGTCGGGCCGAGCTTGATGCCCAGCGGGTTCTGCACGCGCGAGAAGTAGTCGACGTGCGCGCCGTCGAGCTGCCGGGTGCGCTCCCCGATCCACACGAAGTGGGCCGAGCAGTCGTACGGCAGGCCCGTGCGCGAGTCGATCCGCGTGAGCGGCCGCTCGTAGTCGAGCAGCAGGCCCTCGTGGCTCGAGTAGAAGTCGACGGAACGCAGCGCCTCGAAGTCCGCGCCGCACGCCGCCATGAACCGGATGGCCCGGTCGATCTCGGCGGCGATCTCCTCGTAGCGCTTGTACGACGGGTTCGTCGTGAAGCCGCGGTTCCACTCGTGCACCCGCAGGAGCGACGCGAAGCCGCCCGTGGTGAACGCGCGGATGAGGTTCAGCGTCGACGCGGACGTGTGGTACGCCTCGAGCAGCCGCTGCGGGTCCGGCGTGCGGGCCTCGGCCGTGAAGTCGAAGCCGTTGATGATGTCCCCGCGGAACGCCGGCAGCGTCTGGCCGTCGCGCGTCTCGCTGTCCGACGAGCGCGGCTTGGCGTACTGCCCGGCCATCCGGCCCATCTTGATGACGGGCAGGCTCGCGCCGTACGTCAGCACGACCGCCATCTGGAGGATCGTCTTGATCTTGTTCCGGATGTTGTCGGCCGTCGCCTCGGCGAACGTCTCGGCGCAGTCACCGCCCTGCAGCAGGAACGCCTCGCCGCGACCGGCGGCCGCGAGCTGCGTGCGCAGCGCGTCGGCCTCCCCCGCGAAGACGAGCGGCGGGAGCGACGCGAGCCGCGTCGAGACGGCGTCGAGCGCGACCGCGTCGGGCCAGCTCGGCTGCTGACCGGCCGGCAGGGTGCGCCAGGCGTCGAGGCCCGCGACGACCTTCGGGTCCGGCTCGACGCTCACGAGTGCGCCGCCGGGACCAGCTCCTGGCCGATGTCCGCCAGGAGCGCACCGAACCACGGCTGCGACACGTCGAACGCCTTGCCGCCCGCGATGCGCGGGAACTCGATGGCGCGCAGCACGTCGCCCTGCTCCTCGTCGTGACCGATGACGCCGGACTCGCCGCGCAGCGCGCACTCGACCGCGAGGTCCGTCATCGACTTGATGAGACGCAGGTCCTCCGCGTTCGCCGCCGCCGCGCGCGAGTAGTAGCCCGACTTCTGGACCATCGTCTTCTCGGCGCCGAGCTTCTTGGAGAACTGCTTGGCGAACCACTGGCCGGGGTTCACGGTGTCGAGCTTGACGTGGCCGAACGGGTCGCGCTGCACCTCGGCGCCGGACGCCTCGAGCTGCTCGACGATCTCGTGCATGCCCGCACCCTCGGACAGGAAGATGTTGACGTTGCCCTGCTCGTCCATGACCTTCTTGAGGCGCTCGGCCTCCGCGTCGATGTCGAGCGCGAGCTCCGGCACGAAGACGGCGTGGATGTCCCAGCGCTCGCGCGTCAGGCCGATGCCCGGCACCCACTCCTGCTGGTCGAGCCACTTGCGGTACTCGACGGCCGCCGCGGCGGTCAGCCAGCCGCAGTGCCGGCCCATGACCTCGTGCACGATGAGCATGCGCGGGCCCGAGCGGTGCTCGCCGATGATGTTCGCCGCGAACCCGGCGGCCTCCTCGGCCGCGGTCCACGCGCCGAGCGACTGGCGGATCGGCACCACGTCGTTGTCGATCGTCTTCGGCAGGCCGACCACGGTCAGGCCGTAGTCGTTCTCCGCGAGGTACGCGGCCAGGTCGGCAGCGGTCGTGTTGGTGTCGTCGCCGCCGATCGTGTGCAGCACGTCCACGCCGTCGGCCTTGAGCTGCTCAGCCGCGACCTGCAGCGGGTCCTGACCCTCCTGCACCAGGCCGCGCTTGACGCAGTCGGCGGCGTTGGTGAGCTTGACGCGCGAGTTGCCGATCGGCGAGCCGCCGAACCGGTGCAGGATGCCGGCCTTGGCGCGGGTCTCGGCGTCGATCACGATCTTGTCGCCGCGCAGGAGACCGTAGTAGCCGTGCTCGTAGGCGATGATCTCGATGTCGGGCGCGATCTCGGTGTAGCGCTCGATGAGCCCACCGACGGCCGACGACAGGCACGGAGCGAAGCCACCCGCGGTCAGGAGGGCGACGCGACGAACCGACATGAGACACACCTCTCGTTGATCTTCACGGCGGGCGATGACGCCCGACCTGGACGCGCGGCACCCGCGAGGCCTCGGCAGAGGTCCGGCGGCGCGCAGGGTCGGCTCACGCCGACGGCGTCATCCTACTGACGTGGGAGCGTCGTCCTGCGGCGGTACCGGCACCTGGACGTCGGGCGCCGGGCGGCCGCCGGGGGCGGCGGGCAGGTGGTCGGCCGCGGAGCCCGCGACGGCGGGATGACCTGTGGCGATGCGGGCCTTCTGCGTCGCGGCGTACACGTCGACGTACTCCTGGCCGGACAGGCTCATGATCGCGTACATGATCTCGTCGCTCACCGAGCGCAGGATGAACCGGTCGTTCTCCATGCCGCGGTAGCGGCTGAAGTCGAGCGGCTCACCGATCACGACGCCGATCCGCATGACCTTCGGGATCTTGCGCCCGAGCGGCTGCGCGACGTCCGTCCCGACCATCGCGACGGGGATCACGGGCGCGCCGGACTCGAGGGCCAGCCGGGCGACGCCCGTCTTGCCGCGGTACAGACGCCCGTCGGGACTGCGTGTGCCCTCGGGGTAGATGCCGAACAGGTCCCCCGCCGCGAGCCGGCGCAGGCCCGTGTTGAGCGCGGCCTCGCTGGCCTTGCCGCCGCCGCGGTCCACCGGGATGGTCCCGACGCCCCGCATGAACCCCGCCGTGACCCGGCCCTTGAGCCCCCGACCGGTGAAGTACTCCTGCTTGCCGATGAAGACGATCTCGCGGTCGAGCACGAGCGGCAGGAAGAACGAGTCGATCACGGCGAGGTGGTTGCTCGCGAGGATCGCCCCACCCTCCGAGGGCACGTTCTCCGCCCCCCGCACCCACGGACGGTAGATGAGGTGCAGGAGCGGGCCCACGAAGACCCGCTTCATCAACCAGTAGAACAAGAGCTCACCTCTCCACCCGACCCACACGCCTCGTCCGACTCTAGAGTGCTCCCATGGCCGCACGCCCCGACGAGCCCGACGACGCCGCCCCGCCGCCGGACGCGGGAGCGCCGGAACCGTCCTCCGGAGGCCCGTCTCACGAGGGCCGCGGGGACGACGACGAGCAGTGGGCGGCGATCGTCGCACAGCTCGGTGACCTCGCCGACTACGACGGCTCCGAGGACGACGCGCGCGACGCGACGGCCGAGGACTCCCCGCCGGCGGGCACCGACAAGCCGTCGCTGTCGTTCCCGGTGGCTCCGTGGGTCGCCGAGCCGCGTGTCATCCGTCCGGCGCAGGGCGACGGCATGACGGGCCGCGACTGGGACGGCACGTCGCAGTACGACGACGCCGAGGCGGCCGTCGACGCCGAGGAACACTTCGTGCCGCCGGACCCCGGCCCGGTGCTCGGCGGCGACCCGCTGCTCACGATGGCGTGGCTCGCGGCCGCCGGGATGCCGATCTTCCTGCTGGTCGTGGTCGTCGCGTGGCGTTCCGCCCCGCAGGCGCTCGTGCAGGCCGCGGCCGTCGTGTTCGTGCTCGGCGTCGGCGTGCTCGTGTGGCGCATGCCGCACCGCCGCGACCCCGACGACCACGACTCCGGCGCCGTGGTCTAGGACGTCGAGCCGGACCCGCCGCTCAGAGGCGGGCGAGGTCGGCCGCGCCCACCATGCCCGCGTCGTTGCCCATCGAGGCCGTGACGATCTCGGCCTCCGGCCGGTGGCCACGGCCCGAGAGCTGCTCGTCGAACGCCTTGCGCGCGGGGGCCAGCAGCAGGTCGCCGGCCGCAGCCACGCCGCCGCCGATCACGATGAGCGCCGGGTCGAGCAGCGCGGTCGCCGACGCGGCTCCCTCGCCCACCCAGCGGCCCAGCTCGGCGAGCAGGTCGATCGCGAGCGGGTCGCCCTCGACGGCGGCCTTCGTCACCTGCGGGCCCACGATCTTCTCCGGGTCGCCGCCGGCGAGCTCGAGCAGGCGCGCCGCGCGGTCCGGAGCCGCGATCGCCGCCGCCTGGGCGTCGCGCACGAGCGCGCTGCCCGACGCGTACTGCTCCCAGCAGCCCTCGTGACCGCAGCCGCAGTAGTGGCCGCCCGGGACGACGCGCATGTGGCCGATCTCGGCAGCGACACCCCACGCACCGCGGACGAGCTCGCCGTTCGTCACGATCGCGCCGCCGAGACCCGTGCCGACGGTGAGCAGCAGCATGTCGTCGACGTCGCGCGCGGCACCGAAGCGGAACTCCGCCCAGCCGGCCGCGTTCGCGTCGTTCTCGACGACGATCGTCACGCCCTTGCCGATGAGCGCCGCCACGTTGTCCCGCAGCGGGTAGTCGCGCCACGCGATGTTCGGCGCGAACAGCACCTGCGAGCGGTCGGCGGACACGAAGCCGGCGGCCGCGAGCCCGATGGCGTTGACCTCGTACGACGCGCTCAGCTCGGCGTAGACGTCGGCGATCGCACGGTCGATGCCGGAGGCGTCGTCGGGCGACGTGTCGCGACGCGTCTGTGCCAGGATCGTGCCCTGCTCGTCGACCACCCCGGCAGCGATCTTCGTCCCGCCGATGTCCACACCGATGGCATGCATGTCCGTGTGTGCTCCTACGCGTCGTGTGCCGGCACCGCCGTCGTGCGGTCGCCGCGGACCACGCTATCGGCCCGCGAACGGTGCTCGTGCACGTGTCCATCGCCTACCCGGCCGGCGGCGCGAGACCTCCTGCGACGCACGGTTTCAAGTACCACGCCGCGCAACGCTCTGGCCGGGCCGAACGTCCCGTATCCTCGTCACACTTCGCCACCTGTCACTGGAGCCAGAATGGACGAGTTCCACAGCCCCCTGCTCGTCGAGGTCGACCCGTCGAGCAACCTCAACGACCTGCTCGCGCAGCGGGTGCAGGGGACACCTGACCGCGTCGTCGTCGAGCACAAGACCGAGCAGGGCGGGCCGTGGATCCCGCTCACCGCACGCGAGCTCGACGCCGAGATCGTGGCCGTGGCGAAGGGCCTCGTGGCCCGGGGGGTCGAGCCGGGCGACCGCGTCGGGATCATGTCGCGCACGCGCTACGAGTGGACGCTGCTGGACTGGGCGGTGTGGGCCGTCGGCGCGGTCCCCGTGCCCCTGTACGAGACGTCGTCCGCCGAGCAGGTGTCGTGGATCCTCACCGACGCCGCGGTCTCGCTGCTGGTGGTCGAGACGTCGACCCACGCGGCCGTCGTCGAGGAGGTCCGTGCGGACGCCCCCGACGTGCGCGAGGTCCTCGTCATCGACGACGGCGCGATCGACACGCTCGTGGCCGCGGGTGCGGGCGTCGACGACGCCGAGATCACGCGCCGCCGAGGTCTCGCGGTGCTCGCCGACGTCGCGACGATCATCTACACGTCGGGCACGACCGGCCGGCCGAAGGGAGTCGAGCTCACGCACGGCAACTTCGCCGAGCTCACCGTCAACACCGTCGCCGGGCTCGCGGAGGTCGTCGCGGGCGACGGCGCCCGCACCCTGCTGTTCATGCCGCTCGCGCACGTGTTCGCCCGGTTCATCGAGGTGCTGTGCATCCCGGCCGGTGCGGTGCTCGGCCACACGCCCGACACGAAGACGCTCGTGGAGGACCTCGGCTCGTTCCGGCCGACGTTCATCCTGTCCGTGCCGCGCGTGTTCGAGAAGGTCTACAACTCGGCCGAGCAGAAGGCGGCCGCGGGCGGCAAGGGCGCGATCTTCCAGCGCGCCGCCAAGACCTCGATCGTCTACTCGCGGGCGCTCGACACCCCCCGCGGCCCCAGCCCGTGGCTGCGGCTGCAGCACAAGGTGGCCGACGTGCTCGTGCTGCACAAGCTGCGCGCGGCGCTGGGCGGCCAGGCCAAGTGGGCGATCTCGGGCGGCGCACCGCTCGGCGAGCGGCTCGGCCACTTCTACCGTGGGCTGGGCCTGAACGTGCTCGAGGGGTACGGCCTGACCGAGACGACCGCGCCCGCCACCGTGAACCGCCCCGAGAAGACGAAGATCGGCACGGTCGGCCTGCCGCTGCCCGGCACGTCCGTGCGGATCGCGGCGGACGGCGAGATCGAGATCAAGGGCATCCAGGTGTTCCGCGGCTACCACGCGAACGAGAACGCCACGCACGAGTCCCTCGAGGACGGCTGGTTCCGCTCGGGCGACCTGGGCTCCATCGACGAGGACGGGTACGTCCGGATCACCGGCCGCAAGAAGGAGATCATCGTCACCGCCGGCGGCAAGAACGTCGCCCCCGCGGTGCTCGAGGACCGCCTCCGGGCCCACCCGCTCATCAGCCAGGTCGTCGTCGTGGGTGACCAGAAGCCGTTCATCGGCGCGCTCATCACGCTCGACCCCGAGGGGGTCCCCGGCTGGCTCACGGCGCACGGCAAGCCCGCGATGTCGCTCGAGGAGGCGGCCAAGGACCCCGACGTCATCGCGTCCCTCGACAAGGCCGTCGAGAAGACGAACCGTGCCGTGTCGCGCGCCGAGTCGATCCGCAAGTACCGCATCCTCGACCGCGACCTCACGATCGCGGACGGCTACCTGACCCCGAAGCTCAGCGTGCGGCGCCGTGAGGTGCTCAAGGACTTCGCCGCCGACGTCGAGGCGCTGTACGGCTCGTCGGACCGCGACTGACCACGGCTCCCCGGCGGGCCTAGCCGGCCGACTCGAGGCGCAGGGGCGGCAC
>JAEWCA010000129.1 GCA_023390875.1 Actinomycetes bacterium | reverse complement strand
CCCGACGAGCGCACCGGCGAGCACGTCGCCGCTGCCGGACGTCGCGAGCCCCGGCGTGCCGGTCGAGACCTCCCACCGGCTGCCGTCGGGCGCGCCGATGCGGCCCTGGCACGTCACGACGGCCTCGTACCGCTTCGCGATGCGGTCGGGGGCGGCGTCGTCGAGGTCCTCGTCGGCGACGCCGAGCAGCCGGGCGGCCTCGGTGGTGTTCGGCGTCAGGAGGAGACGGCCACGCAGCCGCGCTGCGACGTCCTGCAGGTCCGGGAGGACACCGAGCGCGTACGCGTCGAGGAGCACCGGCGTGGACCGTCGGACGAGCGGCACCAGGGCGGTGAGCAGCGCGGCGGTGCGTCCGGCGTCGTCGAGGCCCGGGCCCACCAGCACGGCGTCGGCGGCGTGCAGGTCGTCCGCGAGGACCTCGAGACCGGTGCCCTCCACCGACCCCAGCTCGGTCTCGGGGAGCCCCACGACGCCGGCCTCGGGCAGCGCGACGGCGAGCGGCACCGCGACCGACCGGGAGACCGCGAGCGTGAGCCGCCCGGCCCCCACCCGCAGCGCCGCGGTGCCGGCGAGCAGCACGGCGCCGGGCGTGGAGCGGGCACCGCCCACGACGACCACCTGGCCGCGCCCGTACTTCGAGCCGGCGAGCGACGGGAGGGCCCAGTCCCGCAGGAGCTGGGGCGTGATCGTCTCAGTGCGGGTGGGCATCGGCGTCCCCGGGGTGCACGGTCGCGGGCGTGCCCTGCCGCTGCAGGTGGGCGTCGTCGTTGAAGGCGGTCAGCTCCCAGCGCGGCGGTCCGGCGTGGTCCGGGGCGCGCCGGACGAGTCGGGTCACCGCGGCGTTCCGCACGGGATGACGTCGTCCGAGCTCGAGCACCTCCGTCTCCGTCAGGCGCTCGCACACGTACCGGACGGTCATGAGGACGGCGTCGTGCGCGACCACCAGCACTCGCCGGTCCGTCTCCCAGCGGTCCAGGTCGGCGAGGAACGCGCGCACGCGCAGCGTCAGGTCGGCCCAGGACTCGCCACCGGGCGGCCGGTAGTAGAACTTGCCGAGGTGCCGACGACGGGCGGCCTCGGCGGGGAAGCGCTCGTCGACCCCGGTGGTCGTGAGCAGGTCGAGCACGCCGAGCTCGCGGTCGCGCAGGCGCTCGTCCTGGTGCATCGGCAGGTCGACGCCGGCGGCGTCGAGCGCGATCGTCGCCGTCTGCACGGCGCGCACGTACGGCGACACCCACACGACGTCGGGACCGGACGCCCGCGACGCGTCCCTGAGCCAGTCGCCCAGCGCGACCGCCTGCTCCGACCCGAGCGCGGACAGGGGAGTGTCCGCGTCGCGCGTGTCGAGGTCGATGACCTCCTGCCGCGCGACCTCGGCCGCCGACGCCGCGACGTTGCCGACGCTCTCGCCGTGCCGGACGAGCATCAGCTCGGTGACGCCCCTGCCGGGGCCGCTGTCGGCGGTGCTCACGCCGGCTCGGCGCCGTCGGGACCGGTGGGGTCGGTCATCGTCCCGTCTCCGTTCTCGTCCGCGCACGCCGCGGTCGCTCGTCACGACGGGTGCCGGGCGGTCTCGGGTCGGTCGAGCAGGAGCCACCGTCGCCGGTGTCGCGCGCCTATGCTGCCTTCCCGGGCGGGGGCACGCATCCGGTGCCGGGTCCCGTCCGGGAGGGCGGCACGGTCCGGCTGTCGCGCGCCGGGCGCGGTCAGTCCTTGACCACCATCCCGGTGTGCTCGAAGTACCGGTCGAACTCGTGGTCGCCGTCGACGATCCTCGCGACCGCCGTCTCGAACGCGGTCGCGCTGTACTCCCACTCGACCCGGTCCCCGCGGGTCAGCAGGCCGTGCTCGCTGTTGAGCGCCCGCCGCGCGCCGACGGGCAACGTCGCGCGGCCCCCGTCGACCGTGACGACGCACACCCGGTCGACCAGGGAGCGTCGCCAGAAGACGTCCGCGTAGGACACGGCCGCCGTCTGGTCGGTGAAGTCGACGTCGTCCCAGATCTGGCCGGCACGCGTGACGGTGCGGCTCTGGTGGCCCCACTGCAGGCCGGACTGGATCGTCAGGTCGACGTCGCCGCGGAAGACGAACAGCGCGTCGTGCTGGCGGATCGTGTCCTGCCTGTCGGGCACCTCCGCGAAGTACGGCCCGCTCGGCACCCGGTGCCAGTACGGGTCGCGGTCGGGGTGGTCGACGATGAGCCGACGGATCTCGTCGAGCCGCATGGTGCGCTCCTTCGGTGCCCGGGCTGCCTCAGACATGTCGAGACTCCCACGCGACCCGCGACGACGCCCGCGCGACGTCCGGGGCACCGGCGCCCGGCGCGCGACCTGCCGCCGGTTGGCTCACGATGGGCCGATGACGACCGAGGACCGCGCCGACCCCGACCACCGTCCACCCGCCGGCGTGAGCGACGCCGTCGTCGAGGCCGTCGGCGGCGTGACCGCCGCGTTCGAGGTGATCGAGCACGCCAGGGGCATGCTCTACGCCTTCCACCGCCTCGTCGGACGCGCCGACGCCGAGCTCGCCGAGGCGCTCGACCAGCTCGCAGAGGCCGGGCACCTCGACCTGGCCGACGAGCTGCGTGCCGAGGTCGTCGGCCGCAACGTGCTCCAGGGGCGGTGGACGTTCCAGGTGGTCGAGGAGTTCGACGACGGCTACTACCGGACGTTCGCCGACGCCGAGTGCCGCCTGCGCGACCGGCTCCTGGACGGGCGGCGGCACGTGTACGAGTCCGAGCTCAAGGAGCGCAACCGCACGCACGGCCGGCGCGGGCACGAGGCGCGGCCGACCTCCTGAAACGGTGGTCGGTCACCGCCCGCCCGCGAGGTTGCGGTGCCGCTGCGCGACCCCGGCGACGCCGTAGGGGTAGTCGTCGGCGACGGGCGCGCTCACGTCGGCGAGGTGGGCGAGCTCGTCGTCCGTCAGACGCAGGTCGGCGGCCGCCAGGTTGTCGACGAGCTGGTCGACGGTGCGCGCGCCGAGGATGACCGACGTGACGGCGGGACGGTCGACCAGCCACGCGAGGGCGACCTGGGACATCGTGGCGCCGTGCGCCTCGGCCGTCTGCTGCACGGCGTCGATCACGCGCCACGTCCTGTCGTCGGCGTTGCGGGCCTCCCACGCCTCCATCCCGCGTTCCGGGTTCTCGCCGAGACGCGTCGCCCCTTCGGGTCGGGCGTCCCGGGTGTACTTGCCGGTCAGCCACCCGCCGGCCAGCGGCGACCACGGCAGCAGACCCAGCCCGGCGTCGAGCGCCGCCGGCACGACCTCGTGCTCGATGTCGCGGACGAGCAGGTTGTACTGCGGCTGGAGCGTCACCGGCCGGGCGAGGTGGTGCGCCCGCGCGACGTGGACGGCCTTCGTCAGCTGCCAGCCCAGGTAGTTGGAGAAGCCGTAGTAGGAGATCTTGCCGGCCGACACCGCGTCGTCGAGGAACGAGAGCGTCTCCTCGACCGGCGTCAGCGCGTCCCATGCGTGCATCTGGTACAGGTCCACGTGGTCGACGCCGAGCCGGCGCAGCGAGGCGTCCAGCGCGTCGCGCAGATGGCGCCGTGACAGGCCCAGGTCGTTGGGACCGTCGCCCATCGGGAAGCGGCCCTTGGTCGCCACCACGAGCTGTCGGGCATCGGTGGGGTGCGCCGCGAGCCAGCGCCCGATGATCTCCTCCGAGGCGCCCGCGGAGTACACGTCGGCGGTGTCGACGAACGTGCCGCCGTGCTCGACGAACGCGGTGAGGATCTCGCCGGACGTCGTCTCGTCGGCCTCCGCACCGAACGTCATGGTGCCCAGTCAGTGCGTCGAGACGGTGGTCCCGCTCGTTCCCAGGAGTCGGTGCTCCATGCTGGTTCAGCTCCTCGTGTGCGACGTCCGCGTGCCGCCCTCGAGCAGATCACGGCCGGGCACCGAGCGCCCCTCGAGCCGGTGCCCACCGCGGGCCCGCACGAACCGGGGGTCTCAGGGGTCTGCCGGGAACGCGCCGCGGGCGAGCAGGACCACGACGACGCTCGCGACCACGAGGGCGGCACCGACGAACGGCACCGCCCCGAGGCCGGGTCCGACGAGCACGAGGGCGCCGAGCGCGGCGCCGCCGCCGATGCCGATGTTCGCGGTCGAGTTGACCAGCGCGCCGATGACGTCGGGCGACGCGCCCCGCGTGCGGATCGCGGCCGTCTGGAACACCGAGGCCATGGCACCGAACGACCCGCACCAGACCGCCGCGCTCGCCAGGACCCCGGCGGTGGCCGGGAACACCAGCCCGAGCGCGAGCAGCCCGAGGGCCATGCCGGCGTGGACCACGACGGTGCCCCGGCGGGGGTGCCGGTCCAGGGCGGTCGCGGCGTACGCGGTCCCGAGCAGGCCGACGGCACCCAGGCCCAGCAGGACGGGCCCGACCGACGTCTCACTCAGGCCGGCGGCGAGCAGGATCACCGAGACGTACGTGTAGACGACGTACTGCCCGAGGTACGTGAGCGTGTTCGACACGGCCACGGTCGCGAGCCGGGCCCGGCGCGCCGTCCGTGTGCTGTCGGCGTGCGGCGCGTCGTCGGACGACACGCCCGGCAGCAGGGTCGCGACGAGGACCGTCGCGATCCCGCACACCGCCGCGAGGACCAGGAACCCGTTGCGCCACCCGACGGCGATGCCGAGCGCGGCGGACAGCGGCACGCCGAGCACCAGACCGGCGGATGCGCCGGCCGTGACGAGCGCCAGCGCACGCCCGGTGACCTGCGACGACACCAGGCGGGAGGCGTACCCGATGCTGAGCGAGAAGAACAGCGCGTGGGCGACACCGCCGAGCGCACGTCCCGCGGCGACGACGCCGAACCCGGGTGCGACGCCGACGAGCAGGTTGCTCGCCGTGTACGCGGCGAGCGTGGCGAGCAGCAGCCCCTTGCGCGGCAGCCGGCGGGTGCCGAGCGTCAGGGGGACCGCCAGGGCCGCGACCATGACCGCGTACACGGTGACCAGGAGCCCGGCGATCGACTCCGTGACGCCGAGGTCGGCGCTCATCTGCGGCAGCAGACCGACGGGCACGAGCTCGGTGGTGATGGCCACGAACGTGGCGAGCGTCAGCGCCGCCAGGCCGCCCGTCGCGGCACGCAGGGACCCGGGCTGCCACGTGATCTCGGTCCGGGCCACGTCCGCATGCTCGCACGAGGGGCCGACACCGTCCCGGACGATGGGGGCGCCGGCGCTCAGTCGCCGGTCGGCTCGCCGTCGGCTCCGGGCGGCGACGGGACGTCGGGCGGGGTGCGGCGCGGGCCGGCCTCCGCGGGGCGCGGACGGTCCTGGCGGTGCAGCCGGGACGCCACGACGGCGACGTCGTCCTCGCCGGGGCCGCCGGGCAGCTCCGCCAGCAGCACGTCGCACAGCGCGTCGAGGTCGAGGTCGGCGTGACGCTCGAGCGCGGCACGGAGCTCGCGCAGCCCGTCGTGCAAGGACCGGGTGCGACGCTCGACCAGACCGTCGGTGTAGAGCAGCACCGTGGAACCGCGGTCCAGGACGATCTCCTGCTCGGTGCGGTCCCGGTCGGGGTCCACGCCGAGCAGGACGTCCCCGCCGAGCGGGTCGGGCACGAGCACCGTGCGGTCCGGGTGGACGAACACGGGCGGCGGGTGGCCCGCGCTGGACCAGCGCACCCGCGTGAGCCCGCGCCCGCGCTCGTCAGGCGTCTGCTCGACGCGCGCGACCAGCACCGTGGCCATGGCCGGCACCTGCAAGGTCCGGATCGCCGCGTCCAGGTGCCGCAGCACGGACGACGGCCCGTCGTTCGTGACGACCGCGATGGCCCGGAGCATCGAGCGCAGCTGGGCCATGAGCGCCGCCGCCTCGATGTCGTGCCCCACGACGTCGCCGATGACGAGGACCGTCGCCCCGCCCGGCTGCGTGAACGCGTCGTACCAGTCGCCCCCGACCCGCGTCGCCTCCGCGGCGGGCTGGTAGCGGACCACGACCTGCATGTTGTCGGGCTCGACGGGTGCGGTGAGCAGGGAACGCTGGAACGTCGACGCGACGTCGCGCTGGCGCCGGTAGAGGCGGGCGTTGTCGAGCGCGAGCGCCGCGGACGCGGCCACCCTGGTGAGCAGCCCGACCTCGGCGGGGACCAGCGGGGGCCGTCCGGGACCGTTGAACAGGGACAGCGCACCGAGCGTGCGGCCCCGACTCTTGAGGGGAGCGACCGTGAGCGACGCCGGGGCGAGCTGGTCGACGATGTCGCGGGCACGGCCCGGCACGAGCACGCGGTCCAGCGCCGCGACCGCGTCGGCGTGGACGTGCACGACGTCGCCGGACTCGATGGCCCTCAGCAGCATGGACGCGTCGGTCAGCGCGCCGATGCGCGTCGCGGCGTACTCGGCGACCAGGTCGTGCAGGGCCGGGTCGGTGTGCCACCACCCGATGTCGCGCAGCCGACGCCGGGGCGCCCGGGACTCGTCGTCCTCGACGAGCGTCACCAGGCACCAGTCGGCCAGGGCGGGAACGAGGAGGCGGGCCAGCCGACCGACCGCGACCTCCGCGTCCATCGTCTGCGCGAGCTGCGTGAGCACGTCGGACAGCAGCGAGCGGCCCGGCGTCGTGTCGTGCACGTTCCCTTCCTCGGGGTCGAGCGCCAAGGGCCGAGGGCGTGATCGGCCCAGGCCGACACTACGACAGGGGGCGACCACCGGCCCACGGCAGGGTGGTACGCGCACGTCACGCCGGGCGGCACGAGCACTCGACGCGTTGTCGTGCCGTCGCACCGGCGCCGGGCCATACTGTGCCCGTGTCGCTCGCGCCGCGCCCGGAGGGCGCTCCCCGTCAGCGAGACGCGCTGCGCCTCGACGTCGACGACCCGCACGTCCTGCACGTCGCGGGGGAGGTCGACGTCGCGGTCGTCCTCGACTTCGCCGAGGCGTACGGGGTCGCGAAGGACGACGTGGGCCAGGCGCTGGCAGCGGCAGGCGTCGACGTGATCGACCTCAGCGAAGCGACGTTCATCGACTCCTCGGTGGTCGCCGTCGTCGTCACGATCGCCATGCGGCAGCGCGGCACGCGCGTGCGCGTCCGAGGCGCGACCGGCAGCCCCCTGATGACGCTGCAGGTCTCGGGCCTCGACTCGATCGTCGACCTGGAGGCGTAGCCGCGCCGCTCGCGGCGGCGAGGCTGCAGCGCGGGTCTACCAGTCCTCGTCGGGCTGCCCGGGGGCGTACGTGCCGAAGCTCCACTCCCGCCCTTCGGGGTCGAGCAGCCGGGCGCGCCGCGCACCCCACTCGGTGTCCTCCGGACCGAGCACCGAGCGCCCGCCGGCCTCGACGCCGCAGCGGTGCAGGTCGTCCACCGTGGCGCGGTCGTCGAGCACGAGGTAGAGCCCGGCGCCCGTGGACCGGCCGACGAGCGGTGGTCGCTGGTAGTCCGCGTCGTCGCTCGCGACCATGAGGACGACGTCGTCGCGTCGCACCTCCGCGTGCACGACCCGACCGTCGTCCGCGTCGGTCCGACGCACGACGTCGAAGCCGAGCGCGAGCAGCCAGTCGAGCGCGGCAGGAGCGTCGCGGTAGCTCAGGTACGCGGCCAGTCGGGTTCCCACCGGTCCCACCTCTCGTCCTCGTCGCACGGCACCGGGTCGATGCCGTCACGGCACCGGTGTCCCTTGATGAAAGACCACCTGCCACCCGTCCGCTCGTTCGCACCAGATCGAGGTGCGACGGGCACGACGCATCCCTCTCGTCGACTCCCAGAAGACCTGGACGACACCCGGACCCAGCGCCCTCGCGTCCAGGTCTGCGACCTCGACGGGGTCGACGGCGTCCTCCTCGGTCAGCAGGTCCAGGACGCCGTCACGGTCCCACCGCCGCCCCGAGGCGCCGATCTCGACGAAGTCGTCCGCGAGCAGCTGCCTCAGGCGCGTCCGGTCTGCCCGGCACGCCGGGGACTGGAGCTCGCGCTCGAGGTCGACCACGTGGTCCAGGGCGCCGTCGGACATGGATCCGGTCACGACACCGATCGTGCCGACACAGCGCCCGCAGGAGAAGGGCCCGTGCCGCGACGGCGCTGATGCGGTGCCCGCCGCGCGCGTGGATCATGTCGGGTGCCCGGCGGTCGCACGACGACCTCCCGGGTCCAGGCATGTGCAGGATGGCGTTCTGCGACGCGCAGGTGACTTCGCGCCGCACAGGTGACTCGCCCGCGTCACCGGCCGCTCGCGCGATGCCATGACGTCCTCCCGCGCAGAGGCCGCCGTGACGTTCCCGTCCGCGGACGAGTCCCGACCAGCGCCAGGTCGGCTGCCCGGACGTCCCCGGCGGCGAGGTCGACAGAGGTGTCGACGGTGCCGGTGGGGGAGCCCAGCACAGCGGCGGAGCGGTACGGAGGCGATGCCGACGGCTGCGTGCGGTGGGCAGTCCCACGGGCCTCGCGTGCGAGGACCCGACGAGCACCGGTGTGCCACGGGTCGCGGTGCGACCGCCGTGGCGCGTCCGGTGACCACGTCAGCTCCGGAGGTGATCCCCATGACGATCCGCATCACCACGCTCCGTCGAAGGACTGCCGCGACCGCCGCGGCCTTCGCGCTCGCACTCATGGCGGGGGGCAGCGCCCTCGCATCCGACGACCCCGCGTCAGGACCCGGACGTCACCACGAGGACAGGTCGATCGAGCGGAAGATCGACCGCCTGATCGCCCGCATGACGACGCAGGAGAAGCTGCAGCAGGTGCAGCTGCTCTCCGACGGCCAGATCACCGACGCCGACGCCCGGGCGGGTGTCGGCTCGGTCTTCAGCCTCGTCGACCCGGTGGCGATCAACCACTTCCAGCACGTGGCGGTCGAGCAGTCGCGGCTGCACATCCCGATCCTGTTCGCCTACGACACCATCCACGGCTACCGCACCATCTTCCCGGTGCCGCTCGGCGCGGCGAGCTCGTTCGACCCCGCGGTCGCGCAGGCCGACGCCGTCGTGGGCGCGAAGGAGTCGGCCACCGAAGGCCTCAAGCAGATCTACAGCCCGATGGTCGACGTCTCGCACGAGCCCCGCTGGGGGCGCATCGTCGAGGGCGCGGGCGAGGACCCGTACCTCGGGTCGGTGATGGCGGCGGCCCGCGTGGACGGCACGCAGGGCGGCGACTACAGCGCACCGGACAAGGTCGTCGCGAGCGTGAAGCACTACGTCGCGTACGGGCAGCCCGAGGGTGGGCGCGACTACAACACGACCGACCTGTCCGAGTCACGCCTGCGGAACCTGTACCTGCCGCCGTTCAAGGCCGCGATCGACGCGGGTGCGGACACCGTCATGTGCTCGTTCAACGCGATCAACGGCGTCCCGGGGTGCGCGAACGAGTACACCGAGACCGAGATCCTCAAGAAGGAGTGGGGCTTCGACGGCTTCGTCGAGAGCGACTACACCGCGGTCGCCGAGCTGCGGGCGTGCCCGCCGGTGAAGCCGGACAGCGGTCCGTGCGGCCACGGAGTCGCCGCCGACGGCCCCGAGGCCGGTGCGGCCGCTCTGATGGCCGGCACCGACTCGGAGATGGTCAGCACCAACCTGCGGGACTACGGCCAGCAGCAGCTGGCCGACGGACGAATCACCATGTCCCGTATCGACGACGCGGTGCGGCGGATCCTGCGCGTCAAGTTCCGGGCCCGGCTGTTCGACCACCCGTACGTCGACGTGGGCACCGCGAGCGACCCCGCGAGCTACGGGCAGCCGGCCGACCTCGCGAAGGCGCGCTGGGCCGCGGGACGGTCGATGGTGCTGCTCAAGAACGAGGGCGCGGCCCTGCCGCTCGACCCCGCGCGGTCGACGGCGCTGATCGGGCCGCTCGGCCAGACGGTCGACGAGATGCTCGGCCCGTGGTCCGGACGCGGCACCGACGACCTGGCACCGCAGTTCGTCAGCCTGCTCGACGGTCTCACGGCGGCCAGCTCGGCCCCGGTCACGTACACCGCGGCGTGCAACCTCGCGCACAACTTCGACCCGCCGAACAACGCCGTCCCGCCGATCACGCCGGACGACGAGGTGTGCGCCGGCCCCGGCTCCGACGGGACGACGATCGCCGACGCCGTCGCCGCGGCGAACAGCGCCGACCAGGTGGTGCTGGCCCTCGGCGAGAACGCGTTCATGAGCGGCGAGTCGAACAGCCGCAGCCAGCTCGACCTCCCGGGCCACCAGGAGGACCTGCTGAACGCGGTCGTGGCGACCGGCAAGCCCGTGGTCGTCGTGCTGTTCAACGGCCACCCGCTCGACCTCACGGCCGTGGTCGACAAGCCGGCGGCGATCCTCGAGGCCTGGTTCCCCGGCACCCAGGGCGGCAACGCGGTCGCCGACGTGCTCTACGGGAAGGTCAACCCGGGCGGCAAGCTCCCGGTCTCCTTCCCGCGCGGTGTCGGCACGGTGCCGTACTACTACAACCACGAACCGTCAGGGCGCCCGTGCGACCCCACGTTCAAGTGGAACGCGCGGTACCGCGACCTGCCCACGTGCGACCCGCTCTACGCGTTCGGCTACGGCCTCAGCTACACGTCGTTCGACGTCAGCGACCTGACGCTGAACCGGACGAGCGTCAGCCGCAACGGCAGCGTCACGGCCTCGATGGTGGTGACGAACACGGGCGACCGCGCCGGTGACGACGTCGTGCAGCTGTACGTGCACGACCCCGTCGCGAGCCTGTCCCAGCCGGTCCGCCGGCTGCGCGGCTTCGAGCGCGTGACGCTCGAGCCCGGGGCGTCGACGACCGTGACGTTCACGCTCGACAAGCGCGACTTCGGGTTCTGGGACAACCGCGGCCGGTTCGTCGTGGAGCCAGGAACGATCGAGGTGTACGGCGGCGACTCGTCCGCCGCCACCATGACGGCGTCGTTCACGATCACCCGGTAGCTGCACGCGACCAGGGACGCAGCGCTCCGACCGGCGCTGCGTCCCTGGTGCTGCGTATCAGGCGTGCGCCCCGGTTGCTCGGTCCTTCGAGGTCGAACGACCGAGCCCCGGGGTCGCCCGGGCGTGACCGAAGGAGACGGACCATGAAGCGCCCTCTCGTGACCGCGGTGCTGGCCGTCTGCTCGGTCGGCGCGTCCCTCGTCCCGTGCATCGGCGGCCGGCCGTGGCCGCGACCGGTGCCTCCGACTCCGCCGCCGACCCTCGTCTGCGAGTCCCTGGACTCGCTGCCGACGGGTCTGACGGTCGTCAACGGGGCGCCACCGGTCAACAGCTTCCAGCCGCCGCTCATGGACATCGCCGCCCACCCGTTCACCTGGTCCAGCGGGATCACGACGAGCTCCGGTCTGGCGACCACCGAGGGCGGCGGACGCGCCGGAGGGACCGGCACCGAGATCCACGTCAACAACATCCACCTGTCCGTGAGCATCGGGTTCGGCCAGGTGATGCAGTCGGCTCGCCTCCGGTTCGGCGAGTACGGGGGCAACGTCAACCTCTCGGTGAACGGCGTCACCGCGAACGTGCCGGACCTCGCCAAGCTCAACGGCGCGACCCTGGGCGGCGTCACCGTGAGCGTCCCCACCGGAGGGTTCGGGAACGACATGGGGGTCCTGGAGCTCACCGGGACCATGCCGGATCAGCCGTCCGGCCTCGGTCAGCTCGCGATCGGCGGCCAGGAGCTCTGGATCGACGACATCTGCTACGGCACGTAGCCGCGCCGCGCCGCACGCGCGAGCCCGACGACCGCGGCCGCCACCTCCGTCGGGGCGCTGTGCTGCACGAGGTGCCGATGGCCGGGCACCTCGACGAGCGAGCCGCGCCCGGCCGCGGCCAGCTCTGCGCACCACGGCCGCCGGGCGACCGGGTCGTCACCGCCCCGGACCACGAGCACGGGCGCCTGCACGTGTGCGAGGCGGAGGTCGGTCCGGTACCGGAGCATCGGGGCGAGCTCGGTCAGGTACCAGCGCGGGCCGCACCGCGTAGTCCGCCACGGTCAGCCAGGTGCCCGACGGCGGCTCCCCGAGCGTGTCCCGCGCCAGGTCGAGCGCGTAGGGGAGCGGCCGTGCCCGCCGCGGATCGCCGACCGGCCCCACCAGCGCGAGGTGCGAGGCCAGCCCCGGACGCTGCGCGGCGAGCTCCGTCACGACCTGAGCGCCCATCGAGTGGCCGACCAGCACGGCTCGGGGGACGCCGACCGCGTCGAGCGCGGTGCCCAGCATCGCGGCGGCGGCCTCGACGGACATCGCGCGGCGCGGGCGCGGCAGGCCCCCGAAGCCGGGCAGGTCGACGCAGTGCACCGCGCCTGACGTCGCGAGCTCGCGCTGCAGCCGCGCGAGGTAGCGGTGCGAGGTGCCGAGGCCGTGCACCAGGACGAAGGCCGGTCCGTCCGCACCGCTCGAGCGCACCGCGAGCCACGCGTCGCGGCTGCTGGTGCTGCTGCTCGCCCTGCTCGTCGGGTCGCTCGCGGCGGCGCCCGCGGCGCAGGCGGCGACCCTGCGAACGAAGGTCTTCGACTTCAACGCCTGCGACCAGTACGGGCGCAACCCCGAGTGCGACGCCACCGCGGCGCAGCGCGCCGACGCGATCGCGACCAGCGTGCTGAACGGCGCGGGCCAGGCGGTCACGTTGCAGGAGGTATGCCGGTACACGTTCGACCGGCTCCTGCAGCGGCTCGGCTCGACCTGGCACGGGGCGTTCTTCCAGACGGTGGGCATCGGGGACGACCGCTGCGCGCCGGGCGCGCGCAGCTGGGGGATCGCCTTCCTGGCCCGCGCCCCCGTCCCGACGAACGTGACCGCGACCCTGCTGCCGAACCCGCTCGGCGAGAGCGAACGCCGGTACCTGCTGTGCGGCGACGTCGTCATCGGCACGGTCGTGCGCGTGTGCACCTCCCACTTCTCCGTGAAGGCCACGGCGTCGGACGACCAGGCCGGCGCGGTCTGCAGCCGGCTCGCGTCGCACGCGGCGGCCGGCGGTGCCGCGGTCCTCGGTGTCGACACCAACGTCGACGTGCGGAACTGCACCGCGGCCGCCGCGCTGAAGCCGCTCTACTCCGGCGGGTTCGGGGGGACGTCCGACACCGCCTGCCAGACGGGGACCGGTGCGATGGTCGAGGCGGACCAGAGCCGACCGGGCGGCGACGGCACGTACAACGCGCCGACGTGCGGGACCGGCGTGACGAGCAAGTGCGACGACCTCTTCTTCACCGCCCGCCGGTGGAGCACGGACTACCGCGGGGTCGTGTCGTCGTCGTGGCTGTCCGACCACGAGATCCTGCGCGGCGAGGGCACGCTGAGCTGGTAGCCCGGGGGCGCGCCCCGCGGCTCGGGGTGCGGCCTCCCGGGGCGCTGCCGATACTCGGGCGATGGTCGACACCACCCACCCGTCCGCCGCGGACGCCGGGACCCGGCTCCGGCGTGCCGTCACCGCTCCGCTGCTGTTCCTGTTCATCCTCGGCGACGTGCTGGGCGCCGGCGTGTACGCGCTCGTCGGCGTCATGGCCGACGAGGCGGGCGGGATGGTGTGGCTGCCGCTCCTCGTCGCGCTGGGGATGGCGCTGCTGACGGCTGCGTCCTACGCCGAGCTCGTCACGAAGTACCCGCAGGCCGGCGGGTCCGCCGTGTACGCGCAGCGGGCGTTCGGCCTGCGGTGGCTGTCCTTCCTCGTCGGCTTCAGCATGCTGGCCGCCGGCGTCACGTCGGCCGCCGGGCTGTCGCTCGCGTTCGCGGGCGACTACCTCGGCGTCTTCCTCGACGTGCCCGCGGTGCCGACCGCGATCGTGTTCCTGGCCCTGGTGGCGGCCCTCAACGCGCGCGGGATCCGTGAGTCGCTGCGGGCGAACGTCGTGATGACGGCCGTCGAGCTCAGCGGCCTGCTCACCGTCGTCGTGCTCGGGGCGGTCGTCCTGGGCCGCGGGGACGGCGACCTCGGCCGGATCACCGAGCTGCCCCCGGGCACGGGGGTCGCGACGGCGACGCTCGGCGGTGCGCTCATCGCGTTCTACTCGTTCGTCGGCTTCGAGACGTCGGCGAACCTCGCCGAGGAGGTGCGCGACGTCCGGCGCGTCTACCCGAGGGCACTGTTCGGGGCGCTGCTCACCGCCGGTGTCGTCTACCTGCTCGTCGGCGTCGTCGCGCCCGCCGTCGTGCCGCCGGCGGACCTCGCCGGATCGAGCGGGCCGCTGCTGGAGGTCGTCGACGCCGCCGGGATCGTGCCGCGTGAGGTGTTCTCCGTGGTGGCGCTCGTCGCCGTCGCGAACGGGCCGCTGCTGACCATGATCATGGCGAGCCGCCTCGCCTACGGCATGGCCGAGGAGGGGTTGCTGCCGTCGACGTTCGGGCGCGTGCTCCCGGGGCGGCGGACGCCGATCGTCGCGATCGTCGTCACGACCGCCGTGGCCATGGTGCTCACGACCGTCGGGTCCCTCGAGGACCTGGCCTCGACCGTGGTGCTGCTCCTGCTGCTCGTGTTCCTCAGCACGAACCTCGCCGTCCTCGTCCTGCGTCGGGACCGCGTCGAGCACGACCACTTCCGGGCGTGGACCCCGCTGCCGGTGCTCGCCGTCGGCACGTGCGTGGGCCTGCTGACCCAGCAGGAGGCGCGGCACTGGCTGCTCGCCGGCGTGCTCCTCGCGGTCGGCGCCGTGCTGTACCTGGTCGCGCGTCGGCGCTGAGCGCCGCGTGGCGTGTTCCGGTTGCCGCCCGTCGGGTCCGGGCGCACCGTGGACGTCCGTCAAAGAACCGGCGTGCCCTGTCGTCGTCGGGAGGCGCCACATGGTTCACGTCCATCTCCGGTCGACTGCTCGGTCTTCACGCACCGCCGCGGTTGCCGGCACGGTCCTGGCGCTCGCCGTCCTGCTGCTCGGTCTGACCCGCGTCCCGGCGTCGGAGCCGGGCGCGGTCGAGCCGAGCCGTGCGCCGATCACCACCGAGTCCGCCGGCCAGCCCAGTGCGAACAGCACTCCGGGCCCGAGCGGTCCCGCCACCACCTACGGCGAGGGTGGCGCGGGTCCGCACCAGGAGTCGGGCTCCGGTCAGTTCGGCGAGCTCAGCCCGGCGGGGGCCGTCGCCATCGGTGTGGTCGTGCTCGGCGTGGCGGCGGTGCTCGTGACGCTCGCGCTGCGTCGACGCCGGCGACGCTCCGCGGAGGGCCACGTCGCGGTGCGTTGAGCGATCGTGCGCGCGCTCAGCACAGCGTCGACCCGATGTCTCCGCACGAGGAGCCCGAGGCCTGACCCGGCGCCATACCTAGCGGTGCTAGGGTGCATATCCCTAGCTGCTCAAGGTATGGGAGAGAGCACGTGCACATCGAGAAGGACCTGGTCGCGGCCTCCGCGACCCCGCTGGTCCTGGGCATCCTCGCCGACGGCGACCTGCACGGGTACGCCATCCTCAAGCGGGTCGGCGAGCTGTCCGGGGGCCGCATGCAGTGGACCGACGGCATGCTCTACCCGCTGCTGCACCGCCTCGAGCGCAACGGCTGGGTGCGCGCCGAGTGGGGCGTCTCGGACGCCGGCCGCAAGCGCAAGCACTACGCGCTGACCGCGTCCGGGCGCGAGGTCCTCGTGGAGCGGCAGGCCCAGTGGGACGTCGTCGGGGACGCGCTGCGGCAGGTGTGGAACACCCTGCGGGGGCCCGAGGCGGCGGGGGCGTGGGCATGAGCGAGCAGTTCTCCGTCGACGAGCGGGCCGGCCTCGAGCACCAGATCGACCAGTGGCGCACGTGGGTGCTCCGGCGCCGCGCCATCACCCCGGACGACGCCGCCGAGCTCGAGGACAACCTGCGCGGCCGCGTCGCCGACCTGCGCGCCGGTGGCCTGGACGACGACGAGGCGTTCCTGGTCGCGGTCAAGCGGATGGGCAACCTCGACGACGTCTCGCGCGAGTTCGCCCGTGAGCACTCCGAGCGGCTGTGGAAGCAGCTCGTGCTCGTGCCGGAGGCGCCGTCGGAGGCGGACCGTCGCTGGCGGGACCTCGGCGTGCTCGTCGGCCTCGCCGTCGGCGCAGGGATCGCGGTGAAGTCGCTGCTCGCGATCGGCGACGACGAGACGTTCGGGCTCAACGTCGCCTTCGCCGTCCTGCCGTTCCTCGCCGCGTACTTCGCGTGGTCGCGTCGGCTGCCCGGTCGGGTCGCCGCAGCGCTGGTCGGCCTGACCGCGGCGGTGGCGGTCGCCGTCAACCTCTACCCGTTCGTGGTCGGCGACACCGGTCCCGGCATGACGTACGTGCTCACCGCGACGCACCTGCCGGTGCTGCTGTGGCTGCTGCTCGGCGTCGCGTACACCGGGGGAGCGTGGCGCGACCACGCCCGACGCATGGACTTCGTGCGGTTCACGGGTGAGCTGGTCATCTACTTCGCCCTCATCGCGCTCGGCGGCGGGCTCCTGATGGGTCTGCTGTTCGGCGTGTTCGGTGTCGTCGACATCGACATCGAGTCCTTCGTGCAGGGCTGGCTGATGCCGTTCGCCGTGCCGGGTGCGTTCCTCGTGGCCGCCTGGTTGGTCGAGGCGAAGAAGAGCGTCGTCGAGAACATGGCACCCGTCCTCACCCGGGTGTTCACCCCGCTCACGCTCGTGCTGCTGGTCGCGGCATTCGTCGCCCTGCTCGCCGGCGGCCCGCTCACCGCGGTCGACCGCAACCTGCTCATCCTGATGGACGCGATCCTGCTGCTCGTCCTCGCGCTGCTCCTCTACTCGATCAGCGCCCGCGACCCGCTCTCGCCGGGCAGGCCGTTCGACTGGCTGCAGCTCGCGCTCGTCGTCGCGGCGTTCGCGGTCGACGTCGTCGCGCTCGCCGCGATGGTCGCGCGCATCGCGGACGCCGGCTGGACGGCCAACAAGACCGCCGCGCTCGGCCTCAACCTCGTGCTCCTCGTCCATCTGGTCGGCACCGGCTGGCTGCTGTGGCAGTTCCTGCGCCGGCGCGGCACGTTCGACGCGGTCGAGCGCTGGCAGACCCGGTACCTGCCCGTGTACGCGGTGTGGGCCGCTGTCGTCGTGCTCGTGTTCCCGCCGCTGTTCGACTTCGCCTGAGCCGCGCGCGGCACGTCCGGCGTCGGCCGTGAGCGGGCGGCGCACCGAACCGTCGCGTGAGAGCGTCGACGACATGAGCAGCGAGGACACCCGCACGCAGTACGAACGCATGGTCGCAGGCGACTGGTACGAGGCCGACGCCGAGATCCACGCCCTCACGGCAGCCGCGCACGTGCGGTCGGAGCGGTTCGCGGAGGCGGTCCGGGAGGGGCGCGACGACGCGGAGGACCGGTTGCGGGAGCTCATCGGGTCGTTGGGCGAGGGCTCGTGGATCCGCCCGCCGCTGCACGTCGACCTCGGCGTGCACCTGCACCTCGGCGCGCGGTCGTACGTGAACTTCGGGCTCGTCGCGCTCGACGTCGCGCACATCCGCATCGGCGACGACACCAAGATCGGCCCGAACGTGCAGCTGCTGACCCCGGTCCACCCGGTCGACCCCGAGCCGCGCCGGGCGAAGCTCGAGGCGGCCGAGCCGATCACGATCGGCGACAACGTCTGGCTGGGCGGCGGGGTGATCGTGTGCCCCGGCGTGACGATCGGCGACAACACCGTGGTCGGCGCGGGGTCGGTGGTGACCAAGGACCTGCCGTCGAACGTGCTCGCGGTCGGCAACCCGGCGCGCGTCGTGCGGGAGATCTGAGCGGCGTCGGCGGCGTCGTGCCCGGGGTCCCTCTGCGCCCTCGACGTCATCCCGGGCGGCTCCACGGGAGCGTGGTGCCCTGTCGGTGCAGCGTCCGATGCCTGCTCGGGCACCGCGTGCTGCGCGGTCCGCCGCCCGTCCGGCGTGGACGTGCCGGTCCCGGCGAGCGGTGATGGAGGGTCGGGGCACACCGAGGAGGGGGAGTGCCGATCCACGAGCGGGGCGAGCAGGGCGCGAACCGTGCGAGGCGCGTGGGCGGGAAGCCGCCCGCGAAGCGCCCCGCGCGCCGACCCCGTGCGTCGTCGAGGTCCCTGTCGATGCTGCGCGCGGACGACGTCCTCGACCTCCAGCGGGATGTCGGCAACCGCGCCGTCACGACGTACGTCCAGCGCGAGCTCGACCCCGACACGCTCGCCGGCAAGCACGCACGTGAACCGATCCCGAAGGGCGGCCCCGACGTCCGGCCGGCGCTGCAGGCGAAGTACCCCGCGCTGCTCGGCGCGCTCACCGCGGACCAGCTCGCGCACTGGCAGAAGGTCGTCGACCACTTCACGATCGCGTGGCACGTCGACGCGCGGCTGCGGCAGCTCTGGGACGACTTCGCGTACTACGGCACCGTCCGCGAGCAGCACCCCGACTACCTCAAGGAGCGGCAGCGCCTGCTGCGCGCCGTGCCGCCGAGACCCGACGAGCGCATGTCGGTCGACGTGCGGCTGCTGCTGGCCGACGACGTGCGTCAGCCGCCCGAGTGGGACGTCAAGGCCGAGACGGAGTTCCGGCAGTGGGCCGTCGAGCAGATCACGAAGCAGCCGCTCGAGCTGAGCCTGCGCCCGACGCCCGGCGAGGCCCTGGGACAGCACCCGATGCCCGGGATCGTGTTCAAGACCAAGGGCTTCGTGACGGCCGACGACCTGCGCAACGACTATCCCGAGGAGTACGCGCGGCGGGTGTCGAACCGTGAGGAGCTCGCGAAGCTGCGCGAGGCGCTCAAGGAGACGACCGCCGTGTGGCACGAGCTGCAGCCGATGCACGTCGAGCGCAGCGCCATCAACGCCAGGCGCATCGGGTTCGGTGCGGTCCGGCACATCTCGGAGGCGCTCGGCGAGGGCAGCCAGGCGTACCCGTCGGTGCGTATCTGGGACCAGCCGCGCGACCTCATCGAGCGGGCGTGGCCGCTGCTGCGCGAGCGCAAGTACGAGCTCGCCGTCCCGCTCATCGCCATGGCGGAGCAGCTGACCGCTGACGCGGCGACGCGGTTCTCGGCCTACGAGAACCGGGTGATGTCGGGCGCGGGCACCGCCGTGAAGTGGCTCAACCGCCTGAAGACCACCGGCACGATCGCTGCCGGCATCGCGTCGGGCGGCCTCGGCCTGACAGGGTCGGCCCTCGTCGCGGGCGGGTACACGTTCACGCAGGAGGGCCTCGGCAGGGCCGCCGAGATGCACTACGGCCAGCGCACGAGCCTGGGGCTCTCGAGCCTCGTCGAGGCCGCCGGGGTGAGCGCCGTCATGACGTACCTCGGCGGCGCGCTCCAGGCCCGGTTCCAGGTCGCGATCAAGGCGCGCATCGACCGGATCCCCGACCTCGCCGGCACCAAGCTCGCCGAGCTCACGTCGAGCGCACTGGCCGCCGGCACGTCGTCGGTCTACATGACCGCGACCGAGTCCGCCCTCAAGGCCGTCGTCGAGGGCAAGGCGCTGCCGAAGAACGCGAACGAGCTCGCCGACCTCATCGTCGAGAACGCCGTGCAGAACGTCGCCATGGACCTGGGTCTCGCCAAGGTCAACAGCCGCGTCGCGAAGGAGTACGAGGCGTGGCGCGGCGGCGCGCACGGCCCGGCGGTCACGGTGCCGGAGCCGACGACGAAGGGCGCCGCACCCGTCGACGTGCCGGTGCCCGCGGGCGCAGCAGGCGGGAAGGTCCCGGCCGGCAGGCTCAGTGATGTCGCGGTGCGTTCGCTCCTCACCGAGGGCGGCGGCTGGCAACGGCTGCACGCCGAGCTGACCGGCGGGACCGGCCTCGGTGCGAACCTCCCGCTCGTCGAGCGTCAGGCGCTCATCGCCCGGTTCGAGGCCCACCGGGAAGGACTCGCGCGCAACGCGGGCGCCGTGTTCGACGGGAAGGTCGTCATCGTCGACTCCGGTGCCGGGCGCCAGATCGAGGTGCGGTTCGCAGGCGACGAGGCCGCGCAGCAGGTGGTCCACGCGACCGAGTACCTCGACGCGAGGTCGCCCGGGTGGGAGAAGCAGACCGACGTGCACCTCGTGGCCGACCCCGCGTCGACCAAGTCACCACGGGCGACGACGGGCGGCCGGGACTCCTCCCTCGTCCTCGACCACCTGAGCCCCGAGGCGCGCGCGTTGGCCGCCGAGCTCGTCCCGCTGTACGAACCGTTCCGGACCATGAGCCCCGAGGCCCGGTTCGACGCCGTGCTCGCGATCGCGAACCGCCAGCTCGTCGCGTCGGGCGCACCGCCGCTCATCCCGAACCACCTCGAGAGCCCACGGCCCGACCAGTTCGGCAAGCAGCCCGCGTCGTCGTGGGAGCTGCACATCAACCGTGCTCTCGTGTCGCACCGGGACCCGACACCCGAGCAGTTCGCGGCCGTGTGCGACACCGTCACGCACGAGGCCCGGCACGCGCTCCAGTGGTTCCGGATGGCCCGGCTGCGCATCGAGCGTGCGATGCCCGGCGCGTCGTACGCCGAGGTCCGTGCGCGCGCCGAGGCGGACCCCGTGCTGCGGCGCTTCGACCCGCAGACCGTCAAGGCCGCGTGGGAGGCGCAGACCGGTGCCCGGCCGGCCGAGTCTTTCCGTCCCGGCGAGCTGCAGCACGACGCCGCCGCGGCGTTCTACGAGTCCGTCTTCGGCGCGAACCGCGCCGACCGCCAGCGCGTCTACGACGCCGCCGACGACGCGGTCCGCGAGCTCGGCGTCGCGATGCGGCGCCTGCGGTTCATCGAGGCCATGGAGCTGCCCGCGAACGACCAGCGGCTCGTCGACGCCCGTGACCGCTACCAGGAGGCCATGAAGGCGCACGACAAGACGCACCAGGACTACGAGCTGCTCATCGAGGAGATCGACGCCCGCACGCACGGTCAGGACGTCGCCGCCGCCGTGCTGCGCGACGTGCGTCAGCTG
>JAEWCA010000117.1 GCA_023390875.1 Actinomycetes bacterium | reverse complement strand
GCGCGCGGGCGGCGGCGCGGCCCCGGGCGCGACGTGGGTCTCAGTCGACGGGCAGGTAGTCATCGGTCCACGCGGCGTCCGTGTCGAAGTCGGCGTCGGCGAGGTCGTGGTCCTGCAGGAACGCGACGAAGTCGTCCCACACCTTCGCCTGCTGCACGCCCCAGTGCGCCGGGTCGTCCGCGTACCGCGGGGCGAGCCACTGCGCGCTCGCGGTGAGCAGCTGCTCGTCGACCTCGGGTGCGGCGGCGTGCAGTGCGTCGACGGCCGCGCCGGGGTCGGCGATCGCGTCCTCGTAGCCGTGCGCGAGCGCGCCGAGGAAGTCGCGCACCAGCTCGGGGTGGTCGTCGAGGCGCCGCTGCGACGTCGCGACCAGGGGCGTGTACCAGTCGGGGATGCTGTCCGTGTGGTCGATGAACGGGATGGTCGCGACGTCGAGGCCGTCGACGTCGCGCAGCTGGATCGTCTCCCAGCCGTCGAACACCCACGCGGCGTCGAACTGGTGCTCCTCGAGCCCGATGCGGAAGTCGTCGCTGGCCAGCGGGGTGAACGTCACCGCGTCGGGGTCGCCGCCGTCGCACTCGACGAGCGTGCGCAGCAGCGCCTCCTCGAGCTCGGAGCCGTACGACCCGTAGGAGTGGCCAGCCAGGTCGCGCGGCCGCGTGATGCCCGACGACGCGAGCGAGATCAGGCTCGACGTGTTGTGCGGCATCACGGTCGCGACCGAGACGACGTCGGCGCCCTGCTGCCGGGCCGGCACGAGCCCCTCGGCGACGGAGTACGCGAAGTCGGCCTTGCCGGCGGCGACGAGCTGCAGGCCCGACGTGTCCCCGGGTTCGAGGATCGTCAGGTCGATGCCGGCGTCGGCGAAGTAGCCGCGGTCCCGCGCGAGGTACAGGCCCGAGTGGTTCGTGTTCGGCGACCAGTCCAGCACGACGGTGACGGGTGTCCGCCCGGAGGCGTGGTCGGAGGCGCCGGCGGTCGAGCAGGCGGCGAGCAGCGCGAGGCTCGCAGCGGCCGCGAGGACGCGGGCACGGGGGGCACGGGGGGCACGGGGGGCGGGGGTGGTCATGCGGGGGTCCTTCCGGGACGAGAGGGGTTCGACAGGCGCTGCCACGGGGTGGCGAGGCGTGCGAGGCCGTCGACGAGCAGGAACAGCAGGCCGGTGAGCACGGCGACGAGGACGACGGCGACGAGGATCTGGTCGACCTCGTAGCCCTTGCGGGAGCGCTGGACGAACACGCCCAGGCCGCTCTGTCCGGCGAGGTACTCGGCGACGACCGCCGCGCCGATCGCGTAGGTGGCGGCGACCCGCAGGCCGCCGAGCGCGCCCGGGACGGACGCGGGGAGCTGGACGAGCCAGAACTGGTGCCGCCGGGTGCCGCCCAGCCCGGCGACCATCTCGGCGTGCTCCGCGTCGACCGCCGCCATCGCGGTGACCGCGGCGACGAGCACCGGGAAGAACGCGGTGAGCGCGACGAGCACGACCTTGGGCAGCAGCCCGAACCCGGCCCACAGGATCAGCAGCGGCGCGAGCACCACGGTCGGGACCGTCTGCGTGAGCGTGACCAGCGGGTAGACGGTGTCCTGCACCCACGGGAACGCCGCGATGAGCACGGCCAGGAGCAGCCCGACCACGGCCCCGACGAGCAGCCCGAGACCGGCCTCCGTCAGGGTCGTGACGACGTGGCCGCCCAGCAGCGGTGCCACGTCGACCGCGGTGCGGGCCACCTGCGAGGGCGCGGGCAGCACGAAGGCCGGGAGACCGGACGCACGCACGCCGACCTCCCAGCCGGCGAGCAGCACGATCCCCGCGACGGTCGGCGCGAGGACGCGACGCCAGCGGTGCACGGCGTCAGGCCCGGAACTTGCCCACGAGGTCCTGGATCGTCGGCCCGGCGTCGTCCTTGGCCTGACCGACCTTGATGACGCTGGACACGCCGGACGCGCCGGCGATCACCGTGGCCTCGTGCACGGCGCGCAGCAGGGGCCACACCTGGTCGGGCGTGCCCTGGACGGTCGTGCCCATCGCGCCGACCTCGTACACGAGGCCCGACTGCTGGATGACGGCGATCGCGGCGTCGACGTAGGCGTAGCGGTCGTCGTCGGTGCCGCTCGGGCGCGGCGAGACCTGGATCTGTGCGAGCACGGTGTACCTCCGGTGGGTCGGACCGGGCACGCGTCGCCGAGGACCGCCCGCACCGGGGCACGACGACGACGGAGGCCCGGGTACGGCCGGGTGACCGCCCACGCCGCGCTCGGTGGCGCATCCCTCCGCTGGCATTACCCAGTTCAGGTTCTCGGGTCGACGTGCGCTGGCACCCTGCGGTGTCGCGGCCCGTCCTCTCAGCCCGGCTGTCCCGAGCTCCCCGGCGTTGGCGGGACGAACCTACGCGCACCGGGCGGCGCCGTCCGCCCCCTTCTCACCCAGTGGTCGGTCCTACGCTCGCGGCATGACGGTGACGAACATCCTGGCGGCGCTCGGCACGATCACCGAGCCGTGGCAGCCGCACCGGCTCACGAGCGTCAACGACTACGACGTCAAGGTCGTCAAGCTGCACGGCGAGTTCGTGTGGCACAGCCACCCCGACACCGACGAGCTGTTCCTGGTGGTCGCCGGCTCGCTCACGATCCAGCTCCGCGACGGCGACGTGGTGCTCGGCCCGAACGACGTCTACGTGGTGCCCCGCGGCGTCGAGCACTGCCCGCGCGCCGACGACGAGGTGTGGGCCGTGCTCGTCGAGCCGCAGGGCACGGTCAACACGGGCGACGCGGGTGGTGAGCGGACCGCTGCGTTGCGCGAGCTCGACGGACCCGCGTAGACGCAGCGCCGGGGTCGCTGCCGGGGAGCGTCGGCGGGAGCAGGCACAGTAGGGCCCGTGGATCCCGCCGAGCTCGCCGACGCGTCGCGCGTGCGCGCCCGGGCGACCGTGCTGCACGCCGACGCCGACTCGTTCTTCGCAGCCGTCGAGCAGCGCGACAAGCCGTCGCTGCGCGGCAAGCCCGTGCTCGTCGGCGGCACCGGGCCGCGCGGGGTGGTGTCGACCGCGTCGTACGAGGCCCGGCAGGCTGGTGCGCGGTCGGCCATGCCGATGAGCCGCGCGCGGCGGCTCGCGCCCGCCGCCGCCGTCCTGCACCCGCGGTTCGAGGCGTACGCGGCGTACTCGCGCCGGATCATGGCCCAGCTCGCGACGCTGTCCGAGCTCGTCGAGCCGATCAGCATCGACGAGGCGTTCGTCGACCTCGAGGCGGGTCCGCACGCGGACGACCCGGGCGGCGCCGCGTCGGCGGTCCGGGCCAGGATCCGCGAGGAGACGGGCCTCGCGGTGTCCATCGGGATCGGGCGGACCAAGCTCGTCGCGAAGCTCGCGTCCGACGCGGCCAAGCCCGACGGCCTGCTCGTCGTGGAGCCCGCCGACGAGGACGACTTCCTGCTCCCGCTGCCGGCGCGCGCCGTGCCGGGCATCGGGCCTGCGACGCAGGCAGCGCTCGAGCGGCTCGACGTCCGCACGGTCGCCGACCTGCGTCGCCAGCCGCTCGACGTGCTCACGATGACCATCGGCGAGTCGGCGGGCACGAACCTGTTCCGGCTCGCACGCGGGATCGACCTGCGGACCGTCGGGCCGAGCGGCGAGCGCAAGTCCGTCGGTGCGGAACGGACGTTCGCGGAGGACATCTTCGGCCGCGACACCATCGCCGCCGCGGTCGACGCCGTCGCGGACGAGGCGCTGCGCCGGCTCACGGCCCACGGCGGCGGCGCGCGGACCGTGGTCGCGAAGGTGCGCTTCGCCGACTTCACGACCGTCACGCGGTCCGTCACGCTCCCCCAGCCGTCCGCCGAGCCGGCCGAGCTCCGCGCCGCTGCGCAGCAGGCCGCGCTCGCCGCGGGGATCAGCGACTCCGTGCGCCTGCTCGGGGTGTCGTTCCACAACCTAACCTCGCACGCCCAGCTCACGCTGCCGTGGGACGACGCGCCCGTCGCCGAGGTCACCGCGCTCGCGGAACCGGTCGAGGACGCCGGCCCCGCCCGGCCGCGGCTGCTCGACGAGCACGTCGCGCGCCCCGGGCTCGACGTCGAGCACCCCGAGCTGGGGCGCGGCTGGGTGGTGCACGTGCGCGGCCGCGAGGCGACGGTGCGCTTCGAGACGGTCGACTCACCGCCCGCCCGGTCGCGCGTGCTCGACCTCGACACCGACCCGCTCGTCGTCGTGCGGCCGCTCGCCGCGGAACGGCTCGCAGCCGACACCTGAGCGCGGACACCGCTGCGCCGCCATGATGTGCACGGACGCGACTCGCACGGCGGCAGGGGTGAGCATGACCGACGGACCGCAGCCGGCACCGCCGGAGGCCGTGACGCAGGCGCTCGCGTCGTCCACCCGCACCACGTACCGGTCGCTGCGGGTCGCGATCGTCGCGATGGCCCTGCTCCTCGCCGTCTCGATCGTCATCGAGATCGTGGGGGGCACCGGCGAGCGGTTCGGGTCGATCAGCGGCTACTTCTACTCGCCCGTGCGCAACGTGCTCGTGGGGACGCTGGTGGCGATCGGGCCCGCGCTCATCGCGATCAAGGGCCGGCCCGGCTGGGAGGACTCGCTGCTCGACCTCGCCGGGATGGTCGTGCCGTTCGTGGCGTTCGTGCCCGCGCCGATCGCACCCGGGCCCGACGGGTGCCCGGGGTCCGACCGCTGCGTCCCCCCGGACCTCGTCCCGGGCGTCGACAACAACGTCGCCGCCCTGCTCGTCGTCGGGTCGCTCGTCCTCGTGTTCGCGTGGGCGAACCGGGGTGACGTCCCCGAGGGGTCCCGGCGCGTGGGCCTGGCGGTCCTGACCGGCGTCTGGGCGGCGTTCGGCGTCTGGTTCGTCGGCTGGCACGACGCGTTCCTGCTGCGCGCCCACTACGCGGCGGCGATCCTCTTCTTCGTCTGCATCGCCGGCGCGGCCGCCTACGCGGCGCGGCAGGTCAACCGGCCGCCGGTCGGCAAGCCCAAGGGCATGACGCCCGACGGGTACAGCACCGCCTACGGCTGGTTGAGCCTGCTGATGCTCGCGACCGTGGTCGGCGCCGCCATCGCCGCGCTCGTCGGCTGGTGGCGCGGCGCCGAGGAGTGGCGGTACACGCTGTTCACCGTCGAGGCCGTGCTGCTCGGCCTGTTCGTCGTGTTCTGGATCCTGCAGACCACGGAGAACTGGGACGAGGAGGCCGTCGAGACGGCCGCCCGGCACTGCGAGCCGCCGACCCCGGCCCCGTGACCCCCTCGCATCCGCGCGCCGGATGCGGTGGGATCGTGTCGCGGCCGCGACGCGCGGACGCGCCCCCGACCTGGAGGACGTCTCATGGCGACGATCGTGTCGACCCTGTTCATCTCTCTCGACGGCGTCGTCGAGATCGACCCGGCGTGGCACTTCCCGTACTTCGACGAGCACATGGGTGCCGCCGTCATGGAGGACTACCGGGGCGTCGACGTGCTCCTCATCGGCCGCGTGACGTACGACAGCTTCGCGGGCGCGTGGCCCGACCGGGAGAAGGCGGGCGGCGAGGACGCGTCGTACGCCGCGCAGCTCGGCGACACCCGCAAGGTCGTCGTCACGCGCGGCACGCAGGACCTGGGATGGCGCAACGCCGAACCGCTGCGCGGCGACCTGGTCGAGGCCGTGACGGCGCTGTCCGCCGAGCCGGGCGTGGGCAAGATCCTCGTCCCTGGCTCCATCTCGGTGGTCCGCCAGCTGCTCGCCGCCGGGCTGCTCGACGAGCTGCGCCTGCTCGTGCACCCCGTCGCGGCACGCAAGGGCGAGCGCCTGTTCGACGAGGGCGAGCCGATCTACCCGCTGCGGCTGCTGCGCTCGGACATCTTCCCGACCGGGGTCGTCCGCCTCATCTACGGCCCGAGCGAGGTGCCCGGCACCGAGACGTACGAGGACGTCACCGAGCACATCCCCGGCTCCGACGAGTCCTGACGCCGGTGCGCACGACGTGGCCGCAGGCGCTCGCG